>JAEXFF010000133.1 GCA_023400335.1 Bacteroidota bacterium | reverse complement strand
ACCGTAGCCTGGCCGGAACGGCCGGTATCCGTTACACTTTGCCCCTTTTATTTATTGCCGGAGCCCAAATCGACACCTACGGACATTTCCGTTTGCAACTGGAACGGGACGATATCCCCTTAACTTCCCGTTTACGTCTGAATGTCATGGGCAATACCGACCGGGAATATTCGTTTGGCCTCGCCTACATTCTGCTGCCTTACCTCCGCGTGGCCGCTGGCTATGATAATGATCTGAAGTGGGGTGCCGGTATTACATTAAATTACTGATATCCCCTTATTTTTGGACAAAGCAGAAATTTAATTAATTTTGCAGCCCACAATTGAATTTATGAAAGACATTTTAAGTATAGCCCTCCAAAATCAGGAAAAAGCCCGGAAAATTATTGATAAAATCAATTTAATCCCCATCTGGAAATCTGTCGGAGCCGAACCGCACCTAGTGGGCTCCCTGCGTATGGGGTTGTTAATGAAACACCGGGATATTGATTTTCATATTTACTCCGATCCATTAGACCTTACCCAAAGTTTTACCGCTATCCAAAAAATAGCCGAAAACCCTTCTATTATACAAATTGAATACAAGAATCTCTCCGCTACGGAAGAAAAATGCCTCGAATGGCATGCCTGGTACAGAGATGAGGAGAACGATTTATGGCAAATCGATATGATCCATATCCTAAAAGGATCTTTTTATGACGGGTATTTTGAAAAAATGGCTGACCGTATTCTCGCCCTCCTGACACCGGAAACCAAAGAAACGATACTGCGTCTGAAAAATGAAACTCCCGAAAATGAAAAAATTATGGGGGTAGAGTATTATCAGGCCGTACTCCGGGACGGAATCCGTCATTATTCCGAGTTTGAAAAATGGAGGGCACAAAATCCCGTAAACGGCATTCTGCACTGGATTCCCTGATTTTCAAAACTTTGATTCCCGGCCTTCTTCCAAACGGAAGGCCTGATAAAAGATGCAAATGTTTAAAGGGCTAAATGTTCAAAGATAAAAAGGTATAAGGATGCAAATGTCTATTTAGACTTATCTATAATTTTAATAATAAAAGTTATCAGGAACGGCCTTTTTCATTCCCCGGAAAAGTATATACTACATTTGAAAAATATATTTACCTGAAAATACAAAACACTTAAACTTTTTCAAATAAAATTTCAGACCTTATTCGTAAAAACACAACAAGAATATCTCCTTTTACGTTATAAATAGAGTCAATGTAGCCTTTTGGCTGACAAAAAAGGAGAGATGAAAAAAAAGAAAAATACCATAACAGTCTTTGCTATAGTAGCCATCATTTGCATTCTACTGATCGTAATACTCCTCGTCAGAACAAGAAATGTAAAAGAAAATGAACTTGACCCGGGAGCAGTGCCAGCCGAAATTGAACAAGGAACTCCCTGATTACACAATATAGCCACACCCATTTCCATATTCATCTGAAAATCAGTAAAATAATAGATATATTTATTGATTTTTAAAAATATCTTATGTAAGAAAAGTCGAAAATCAGAGCTGTTTTTCCAGGGTATAATTAATCATTGTTATGCCCCCTAAATTTACCCTGTTTTTCTGTTTTATGCAGAAACCCTGTTTTTCAAAAAAAGGACGGGCCGTAATACTCACATCTGCGCTTAATACAGAAGCCCCGTTTTCACGTGCATATTCTCCGGCCTTTGCCAATAACAAGCAAGCAATTCCTTTCCGCTGAAAACGGTAATTGACAAACATCGAATGAATATATCCCCGGGTATTGACGGACGTGAACCCGACAACCTCATACTCCTCATTTTCAGCAACCATAAATTGCAAAGAGCTATTAAATAACTCTTTCCAACGTTTTGCATCCGCTCTTCGTCCCCATGCTTCTATTTGCGGTCCGGTATAATCCCTGCTGTTCACCTGAACCAATGTCTCCTGAAAAAGCCGGGCCAAAACAGGAATTTCCCTATACTCTGCATTACGAATCCGATATCCCATGATTTAAATAAAAGTCAGTTACGCTTTTTCATTTACCTTCATACCTATCTAAAAAAGCGTTTTCCTTTTCTGTAAAGTTAATACATTCCCTCCTGATCTGTCCAAAAGTAAGAAATTATTTAAAATCCAAAGCATCCGTTAAACAAATAAACAAACCTGAAGGTCCCTTCGTTTCACTAAAGAAGTTATTCATTAAATCTCTGTATATGGAAAAGAAAAACACAAAAGAAAAATTAAAAAATCCGCTGACAAGTTATTATACGGGAGGGTATAAAGAACAACCTCAGCCGTCACCGGGTATACAGCAAAAATTGCAGCCACAGCCGGACTGCGGAGAAGAAAGCTACGAAGGTCATCAACGCCTTGCCGGACGTAAGGCATTAATTACAGGTGCAGACTCCGGAATAGGCAGGGCTGCCGCTATAGCTTATGCCCGGGAAGGTGCGGACATTGTCCTGAATTATTTACCGGAAGAACAATGTGATGCCGAAGAAGTCGCCTGTTATATTGAAAAAGCAGGCCGCAAAGCCTTTCTCCTCCCCGGGAATCTGGAAGACGAACACTTCTGCAGTAAACTGGTGCAGGAAGCAAATCAAAAACTGGGAGGTCTGGACATCCTGACCTTAGTTGCCGGATATCAGAAATCTGTAGACGACATCGAAAAAATAAGAACAGAAGATATTACAAGGACTTTCACAACCAATGTATTCAGTTTATTTTGGCTGATAAAAGCCGCTCTGCCCTATTTGCCTGCAGGCTCTTCCATTATTACGACCAGTTCGATCCAGGCATTTCAACCCAATCCGGACTTACTCGATTATGCAGCAACAAAAGCTGCTATTATCGCTTTTACCCGGGGATTGGCAAAACAACTCGCCCCTAAAGGAATACGGGCAAATTGTGTGGCTCCGGGTCCCATCTGGACGCCTTTGCAAGTAACAGAAGCCCAACCTAAAGGGAAACTGGCGCATTTCGGACAGACAACTCCCCTGCAAAGAGCCGGTCAGCCTGTAGAATTAGCCGGAACTTATGTATTACTGGCTTCCGATGAATCGAGTTATACAACTGCGGAAGTATACGGAGTCACCGGAGGACATCACACCAGTTAAGTCTATTCAAACGTAAAAATGCTCGCCTATCTTCCCTTGCCAAACTTTTATTTTGCCGACTTGCAAAATAAAAGTTTCTGATTACCTGTATTCTGATCCGGTACAAAGTACTGTCAATCATTTCTTCACCTGATCTTTCAGGCACGATATCACTTGAACATTTAAACCCGATAAAAACAAAATAATGAAAACAAATTCGCCGAAAACTCCTGATTATCTGAAAGATAAACATCTCAGCAAAGGCACAAAAGAATATTTGAAAGTTCTAAATGCCGGAGGGGAACCTGTAGAATCCCTGCCGGTCCCGGAAGCACGTAAGGTATTGACAGATGCACAGGCAAACGTAAAAACAGACCTCTCCGGCATAGAAGAATCCGAAAAAAATATACAGGCGGGAGAATTTACAATCAAACTCCATATTATTCGTCCTGAAGGGAGGGAAGGGAAACTACCTGCATTTATATTTATTCACGGAGGAGGCTGGGTATTGGGAGATTATCCTACTCATAAACGATTGGTCCGGGATTTGGTGACAGAATCCGGTCTGGCCTGTGTTTTTATTGAGTACACTCCTTCACCCGAGGCAAAATTTCCACAAGCAATACACGAAATTTATGCTGCTACCCAATGGATTGCTGAAAATGGGGATGAAATTCAAGTAGACGGGCATAAACTCGGCATTGTAGGAAACAGCGTAGGGGGTAACATGGCCTTTATTACCAGTCTCCTTGCAAAGGAAAAACAAGGTCCCGAAATCAAAGTACAAATTCTGATGTGGCCCGTAACGGACGCAACGTTCAATTGGGAATCCTATGATTTATATGGAGAAGAACGTTTTCTCACCCGTTCTTTGATGAAATGGATGTTCGATCAGTATACTACGGACGAAAAAGCCAGAAAGGACATCCATTTATCCCCTTTACAGGCTTCTGCCGAACAATTAGAAGGACTTCCGCCCACTTTAATCGAAGTAGCCGAAAACGATATTCTCCGCGATCAGGGGGAAGCATTGGGACGCCTTCTCGACGAAGCAGGAGTAGATGTAGCAACAGTCCGTTTTAACGGAGTTATACACGATTGGGGCATGCTTAACGGATTTGCAAAACTTCCGGAAGTCCGCGCCCTTATCCTGTTAACGAGCGCCATGCTAAAAAAATACCTGAATTAAGCAGACAATAAAAAATCCGAAAAGTCTGTTCTCTAAAACGGGAACTGATCAGACGGCAAATAACCCGGTGCTTTTTAACATTCCGGATTTCAAATGAAAAGACACTTATTTCTGCAGGATCCGGCAAATACAACAGACCTCCGGTTCTGAACAAACCGCCCTGAATACCGGTTATTCAAGGTACAGACAGCTTCTCCTCCGTCTTGTTTTGCCTCAGAGGCCTGGCGAGGGAAGAGGATGGGAAGCTGCAGCGGCCTTACAGCCGGGTTGTCCGCCAGCATCAGGCGCATACGCCTAAAAGGAGGAAGTCTAGGCTCTACAGCGGAAACGGAATGTTACGCTATAACGAACGCAACCCCAAGCTTTCAGGCAAAACAAGATAGTAAACCGGTCATTTCTTTCTGAAATACCTCAAGCTGTAATCCCCATTCTTCAGGATCAGGGAATCAGCTGAAAGTTTTTCAATATGCAATGTATCTGTAAAAACAATGGTCTGTCCATTTCCCAGACTTTTTCCTTTCAACAGCAGTTTATCCCCTTCCTTCTGCCACCGCTCGTATACCAAAGTAGCCATATTGACTGATTCCGCCATACCATCTGTTTCCAAACGTATTCCCTGCGTTTCTCCCGGCATCCCGTTAACAGTCTCCAACCATGTCCCCACTATCTCCGGACATTCCCTTTGTCCGGGCACTACTACAATTTTAGTTGCCATTAATACTCCCCTTTCAGGCTTTCCGGCATAATATACAGTCGCAGTATCCCCCAATAAAATCCCATCTTTTACCACTTTTTCTGCATTTACAGTACTGATTGTCAATACGTCTCCCCGGGCAGTAGCGATCATCAGTGTATTCATTGAAGCTTCAGTAATCACTCCCTTTATGGATTGTACTTTACTGTTTTGACACGCACTCCCCCAAAAAATCAAGAAGAGTATCCCGAATAATAATTGTCCTGTTTTCATATCTGTTCGTTTTTAGATGAGACTGTTTTACAAAATAGATATTACAAAATTAAATAAATAAAACAGAATTATAAACATACAAAAATAAATACATCTATCTGGCTTATAAATCCATACTCAAACGGACCATATGCCGGCATTCAATCCCGTTCTCAAAGATGCTCTCCGTATAATTTTTTCGGAAAAAATCGAAATCTATCTCTATTATTGTAAAACCACATTTCTGATATAAAGCCAATTGGCCTATCCCTGCATTTCCGGTACCCACTCCCAGCATCCGAGTTCCTTTTTTCGTCCCACTTCAATTGCATGAAAAATTAATTATTTTCCCACACCCTTTCCCTGCCAATTTTCAGCAACAGCTATATTTACCAATTCCATTGTGAAAGGCCGGGTCTTCAGTAATACATATTCACCAATAATTTCCCCTCTATATTCGGCCAGATAACAAATCCCTCTTTTTATCTAATCCCCTACATCCTTCCTGGAAGAATTTGCCAAATAAAGCAATGCATAAGGAATGGCATCTGCCTCTCCGCGTTCCCATATCATCAGTGTTTCCCCGCTTCCCGTTTTATTCAAATTACCCATAAGCAAAAATTTATTTCATCCCTTTATATCCTCTTTTATACTTACTTCCGCCTATTTTATTCCGGAATTTTATATAAGTATTTTTCAAAAAAACAATAAATTTTATATTCCCAAATAAATGTTGTTTTAGCTAATATCTACCTTGTTATTTCCTTTTTTACCTCCTGAAATTTCATTTATAAGACATAAATCTAAAGTTTACTTAATCAAATTTAAAGCAACTAATATTTACATAAAAATACTAAAATCAGCTAGTTACATATTGCAAAATCCTTCTTGCCGATGTATTTTTGTATACGTGCCCGATAAATAAACTTAAAATCTAAACAACAGTTTTATTTCATGAAACAGACATTTACTTTTTATCCTTCTGTCATAGCTTCCACAGCCAGCAAAAGCAATACTGAAATCTTTGACTTAAGTATAGAAGCTTTTGAAAACGGAGAATATTTAAAATCTCTTCACTTGTTGCTGGATTCTATTGACAAGAATTTGAGAAATACATATAATAATCCGCAAGGCAATGCGTTCCAGATCCCTCATGGTCCCCTTTTTATTCACTTAAAGCAGGACGAAAAGCAACTCCATATTACTGCACCTTTTCTAACCCTGCCGGAAAAAAATTTAATTGCAATGATGAGGCAAGTGAGTAGTCTGAATTTTAACGAACTCGATTTAGCGTGCATTGTTTTAAAAGAAGGTCGTCTTTATTTTGAATACCATTGCCCTCTGACATTTTCCCATCCCCGCAAAATCCGTTACGTTCTGAAAGAGATTTGTACTATTGGGAGTAAATATGACTATGAATTCCGGGATTTATTTGCAGCACAGCGGATAGACCGTCCTTTCTTTACTCCCTATACTCCGGAAGAAACAGCCTATGTCTATAATACCATACAGCAAAGTTGTAAGGAATGTCTGCAAGGATTGAGGTATTTTGAATCTTCGCGAAAATTCGGAGATATGTGGAATCTCCTCTCCACAACTTTTTTCAAAATAATGTATACGGTTCATCCTCAGGGAGAATTGCGCAATACCCTAGAAAAAGCAATTCAGGATCTGGACCGTACGATTCCTTTAGCAGCCATTATTACGAGTGCCAGACAAACCTTAGAAGAATTGCAGTCGCTTTCCCAGGAAGAATTATCGGAAAGTCTTTATTTTACAGCAACTTTTATCTCTGATAAACAGCGATCTAATTTACAAAATATAAGGGAAAATTACGAAAAATGTTATAAACAGGTTACTGCCAGTCTGGAAGCCGGCGACTATAGGAATGTCTGTCTCCGGATTACACATAAATTCTACGAAACTTATTATTACAACCATATGCAGGAGGATTTGAACGATATTCTGGTTAAAGCTTTAACCCAAGCCTCAGCCCGTCCCTGGAGTCAGGCGGCCCCTATTTTATATCAGGCTTTGGAAACCATTATGCAAAGCCCGCAGAAAACAACTCTCAATCAAAATCCGGTTGCAGCTTAAAGATTATTAATATCATATACCATGTTAGAACAAATTTATCAATCTATATATAAAGTCAGTCAAGCCAGAGGTTCCGGCAGTTGTTTTTACCTGAAAGACTATAATTTGTTTGTTACAAACAGTCATGTAGTAGAGGGATTCCGTCAGGTTGCCCTGGAGGATCACCATCGTAACCGTTATCCGGCAAAGGTTGTCCTGGCAAATCCGGATCTGGACGTAGCTTTACTGAAAGCAGAAAGCGATTTTTCCTTTCTGCCCGCATTACAACTGGCTTCAGAAGAAGCTGCTATCGGTAGTAAAATCCGTGTAGCCGGTTACCCTTTCGGTATGCCCTTTACAGTTACAGAAGGGACGGTTTCTTCTCCCCATCAATATATGGACGGTTATTACCATCTGCAAACAGACGCAGCCGTTAATCCCGGTAATAGCGGAGGCCCCATGCTGAATGAAAAAGGAGAAGTCATTGCTGTCACTACCAGTAAATTTACGAATGCAGACAATATGGGATTCGGAATTCCCATTCCGACCTTACTTCCCCTTTTGGAGAAAAGCCGGAATTTAAACCCGGAATATCTCAATCTCCAATGCAGCTGCTGTGACGAAATCATCACAGAGGAAGAAGACTATTGTCCCTCCTGCGGAAATAAAATTCCCTTCTATTTATTTAACGAACGTCCCCTGACCGATATCGCTGTATACTGCGAAAAAGCAATCGAAGATATGGGGGTGAACCCGCTTTTAGCCCGCAGAGGACATGAAAACTGGACTTTTCACCGGGATAAATCCGAAATCCGTATATTCATTTACCAGCAATCGTTTTTATTCTGTACTTCTCCGATTAATACTTTACCCAAAAAGAACTTCGGCCCTCTATTAAATTATCTGTTAACTGTTCCGGACCTGGGTCCTTATCAAATCGGCCTGAATGGAAATCAGATTTTTCTATCTTACCGGATTCACCTTTCCGACATTTTGGCTGATACAGATCGTATTATTCAGAAAAATATTACGGAAATGGCTTCCCGGGCTGATCAACTGTCCGGTTATCTGGCTGAAACCTATGGGTGCGGATTTCCACCTTGCACCCGTACCGATCCTTCAGTCAGCTCTTCTTCTTTACAAAATCCACAACAGATGGCTGAATTCAAAGTAGGGTTTTAAAAGTGTTTCTCTCTTCCCGGTAATTCTCCCTTAAAAGGAAAGAAACGTTCCGCAGACGAACGAAACTCCTGATTATAGCTTCTAAACAGAATCGGAGGTTCGTTCCTCTGCGGAACAGAAGAGGCGGTGTTAACGGGACACAACCCCTTGTTAATCACCCGAAATTTTGAATATTTACTTCGTTTTATTTTCTTTCTTTAATAACGGCAGATATTCCCCATATCCTTCCGCTTCCATATCTTCTTTGGGAATAAACCGTAAAGAAGCACTGTTGATGCAATACCGTAAACCTCCGCTCTCCTTCGGCCCGTCATTGAAAACATGCCCGAGGTGAGCATTTCCGGTCTTGCTGCGCACTTCAATCCTTCTCATCCCGTGTGAAGTATCCATTCTTTCTTCAATCAATCCTTTCTGTATGGGTTGTGAAAAACTGGGCCAGCCACAACCCGAATCAAATTTGTCCGAAGAGATAAATAAAGGTTCTCCTGTCGTAATATCCACATAAATACCTTCTCTATACTCATTCCAATATTTATTCCGGAAAGGAGGTTCGGTTGCATTTTTCTGAGTAACCGCATATTGTTCCGCAGATAAACGCATCTTTAAACTGTCATCATCCGGTTTACGGTATTCCCGTCCCCTGATTTTATCGGACGCTGCAAAAGCCGAGGATTCCGCTCCTTTTTGTCTTTCCGGATTTGCATTCCGGGCAACTTCAAACAATGCCGGATTAATATGGCAATAACCGCCGGGATTTTTATCCAGGTAATCCTGATGATAACTTTCAGCTGAATAAAAATTTGTCAAAGGTTTTACTTCTATCCTCAAAGGTTCCGCATATTTCCGGGCTAATGTCCGGACAGCCTCTTCTATTACCGGAAGATCTGCTTTATCGGTATAATAAATTCCAGTCCTATACTGTGTACCCCTATCGTTTCCCTGACGGTTTAAACTCGTCGGATCTATCGTCTTAAAATAGAGTCCTAGTAAAAGCGGTAAATCTACTTCCTGCGGGTCGTATATGACTTTTACAGTTTCTGCAAATCCGGTATTTCCCCGGCAAACTTGCTGATAAGTCGGATTGACGACATTTCCGTTAGCATAACCCGCTTGTGTACTTTTTACCCCCCGGATTTGTTTCATAAAATGCTCCGTCCCCCAAAAGCAACCTCCTGCTAAATAAATCTCCTTCTGATTATCCATTACGCTCCCCTCCTCTTTTTTGGCAACAGGTTTTCCTTTCCAGATCATTCCGGATAAATGACCTGCTGCCAGTAATGCAATTATAATTATTAAACTTCTCATTTTTAATCGTTAACCCTACTCCTTTATCGTAAATACTCCCTTAAAAGTTATCCATTTACACATAACTTTTCTTTTTCTTCTCTCCCTGTATACAAAGATAAATGTTCACCGGATAAAAAAGAAGAATGTATGTATACATCTGTTCAACATACTCAAAAGTTCCTCTGCTTAAATGCTTAAAATATATATTATCACCAAACAGGAAATTTTAAATACATTTTTAAACCCCTTCTTTTGACTTTACAATAATATTAAATATTCATATGATCTATTTTTATTAAAACAGATAATATATTAATTATTTTTAAATATTTAAATTTATTAAATAAATCGATTGTCATCCCTTCAACAAGGGCTTCAGAAACAGGCAAATCCGTATTTCTGGAGCTTCCGATTGATGGAATGTCGGTATAAAAATCACTTTTATATTAATAATTAAACCCAAAATGTATGAAAAAATTACTTTTCAAATGGACCTTGTTGATTTTTGTCTCTCTTTGCTTATTTGCCTGTGAGGATGACAAAGAGGAAGGACCGGCCACGGTCATAAAGTTAGATCCGGAAGAATGTACCATCAAGATAGGTGAAACATTTACGATCACAGTTCAGATCTTCCCCAATGCTACTGAACAAAACGTTATGTGGTCCTCAGATAATACAGTCGTGGCTACGGTAGAGAATGGGATCGTAACTGCTGTAAGCACCGGAGAAGCAGATATTACTGCAAAAGCCGGAGAAGCCACGGCTCATTGTAAAGTAAAGGTAGTAGCAGAACCGGTTTCCGGAATTTCCCTGAACAAAACGGATTTGACACTCTATATCAGTAATACGGATACCCTTGTAGCTACCGTTATTCCCGAAAATGCAACGGATAAAACTGTAAGCTGGGCATCGGACAATAGCAAAGTAGCTACTGTCGAAAACGGTATTGTTACAGCAATTGCCGCAGGAAATGCCGTCATTACGGCAACTGCAGGCGACTTCTCTGCAACTTGTTCGGTAAAAGTCAATGCCTTGGCTCCTAAAATCGGAGATTACTTTTACTCCGACGGAAGTTGGAGCGATGGCGGCCTTATCAGCATAGAAGCGGACGGGCTGAATGCTGTCTGGGCAGAAACCAAACCGGCTCCTTTGGCAGATAAAACAGTGATCGGCATCGTTTTTCAAACCTTTCCCGACCGCATTGCTCAAACAGATCAGGAGGCCGGTTATACACACGGCTACGTTATGGCTGTCAAAACCGCCCACGGGGAGGAAAAAGAAACAACTTTCTGGTCGCAGGACTGGGATTTTTCCTGCTTGAAAGGAGCCAAACTGGCTTCTACCTGGTATAGTAATGTAAACGGATATACCGAAACCCAGACCGTAAAAGAAACCTATACTGATAATATAGCAACGATGATGCCTGCTTTCGATCTGGTATTAAATCATTTTCCCCTCGAAGCGCCTGCGTCTACCAGTGGTTGGTTCCTGCCCAGTACGGGACAGATGTGGGATATGGTCGCCAACCTTTGCGGCAGCGATGTAGCCTCCGTTATGAAAGAATGGCAGACACTTTCCAAAGATGCAACCTTCTATTGCTCGGAAAAGGTTTCTTACGATGTACTGGCCCGCTTTAACGCCACTATGTCCAAAATTTCCGCAGCAGACAAAGACGAACTGCATACAATCGGAAGCGACAGTTACCATAATTACGGCTCCATGTGGACTTCAACCCCTTACGATGCTGAATCCGCATGTATAATGAACATCGGTCAGGACGGACTTGTCGAATGCATGACCGAATGGTACGACGGCGATTGTGTAGCCCGTCCTATTCTGGCATTTTAACGGTCAGAACAGAAAATCTGCCCGAAAAGAAGTAGTTCCCTTTTGCATAAGACAGAACTACTTCTTTTTCCATAATTGACTTTAAAACCACCGGCATACTCCTGCGGACAACACGAAACTACAGCATAATCCCCATAGAAGAAAAAGGTGACATGGCTATTTTCAACTTATTCCCTTACTGAAATCTATCGTCCTCCGGCTCAATAGATAGCTCTTCGTTTTGCCGGAACTGAAAAAAGTTTTTTCAGTTCTTTCTAAAATTAACTTAAAAAAATGAATTATTTTTAAATATAATTGTATTTTTATGCAGTTTATAATTTCTTCTCCTTCAAAATTAAGAGCATTACAAGGGATAAACACTTTATGTTCTCTTTCATTTGAAGAAAATTTACATTAGGAAATGCATAAATATACCTAAAGTCGTATTTTTTAAGTAGGCAATTGATCTTATAAACCAAAACTTATGAAAAATAACATAAGATCTGTCTGAAAGATTACCCTTCTTATGTTAAAAATTTATCCATTTCTGTTTAGGGGTAACAGAACTTATAATCTTATTGGGATGAAAAAGAATTATTTAGTGTGGGCTGTTTTAATTTTATCAATTTTGACATTTTCATGTAAAGAGGATGATGAACAGGGAATTATCCCGCCTCCGGCTCAAAAAGAGGCGGTCATCATTAATGCCGTAATTGGTTTGGGAAGCAGGGCAAATCCGGAGGATGTACAAGGAACGCAATGGGCAGCAGGCGATCAGATCTGTGTCGTAACAAATGACAGTAGTTTCCTTTACTGTTTTACCAACAATGTCTGGGTACCCGTGGATAGCAATGTATATCTACTTTGGGGAGAAGAAGGATTAGAGTTAAGCAGTTATTATCCGGGCACAGACGACATATCCATGAAAACATTTTCTTTGCCGGCGGATCAGAAAGACCAAAAAAATCTGGCTGCAGCCGACTATATGATTTGCGATCCTTTTCTTATAGCAGAAAGTCCGGCAAACAAAACCGCCACCCTTCACTTTTCCCGCCTTACAACGAAAGTCAGCTTCCGCATTCCGGATTATGAAGGTACAATTACAGAGGTAAAGATTACTTCTCCCTGTAAAGGTATTGCCAATGGTGTGGCAGTAGAAGAAGCGGTTGTCGTTACTCCCTATCAAACCGGGGAAAATCAGTCCGCAGTTTATTCAGCCTTGATCATAACCGGAAATAAAGAAGCTGCCGCTGAAAACTTCGTTACTTTTGTGGCCGGCGATAAAGAAATGTCATTACAGGGAATACCGGCTATGACCGCCGGATATGCCTATCAATATACACTAAGTATTGAAGGGGAATCCGTTGTCGTAGCAAAAGTCGAAACAGGAGAATGGGGAGATTCAGGTAAAACAGAACCATTACCTGTAGACACAATACTCACCATTGAAGGACAAGCTTTAGCCTCTTATTCGGAAGTAACAGCACCTTATATCAAAGAATTAATTGTCACAGGGGACATGAACGAAGAAGCATGGGCAGCCTTATTAAAATTCCCGCGTATTTCCTCTATTACCATTCAGGATTATACGGGAACAATCCCGGAAAATTGTTTCTATAATCCGGACACCAAAAAGACGACATTACCGGCTTCCTTTACTACTTTTAAAGCACTGCAGGCCAATGGAATCGGAGCAAATGCTTTCAGGGCCTGCTCATCACTATTGACGATAGATTGCCCCGAAGCATTAATCGTAGGAGATCATACCTTTTATAATTGTTCCAAGCTAACCCGGATTTCATGTGAAAAAGTCGAAAAACTGGACCCCTATGCTTTTGCCAATTGTAAAGCGGTTGTCACAGTGAATTTTCCGGTTTTACAGGAAGCCGGCAAATCTTCTCTTTATACTTGTTCCGCTCTGAAAAATGTTTCTCTTCCCCAAGTTAAAAAGTTAGATTACGGTACATTTTATTATTGTAAATCCCTGACTTCTATTTTACTTCCGGAAGTGACTGAATTTGACGATTATACTTTTGCACATTGTTCGGCCCTCGTTTCTGCAGAATTTCCGAAATTAAGAAAGACCGGAACTTATATTTTTGCACAGTGTACCTCTTTTGAAACCCTTACAGCTCCGGTTTTAAATACGGTTACCGACTTTATGTTCACCAATACCGCTATAAAAAAGATTCCGGACTGTCTGAAGAATACCAGCAGAGTCGGGGAAAAAGCGTTCTACACCTGTAATCAGCTGACAGAAGTTACGTTGACAGAAGCCGATACGATTGCCGGAAATGCTTTTTACAAATGTGCAGCCTTGAAAAATGTTTCATTACCCTCAGCCCGGTACATCGGTGAAAACGCTTTTCAGGATTGTCAGGTACTGGAAAATCTTTCTTTACCTGTAGCAGAAAATATAGGAAACTTTGCTTTTAACAATTGTATTAGTTTACAGTCCCTGGACTTACCCAATGCAAAAACCCTGAACAACTATACCTTTGCTAAATGTGCAGGCATAAAAGAAGTGTCCATCCCTAAAGCAGAATATTTAGGTATGGAATGCTTTGAATATTGTTCTTCTTTGAAAAGTTTTAAATCCACTTCTGTAAAAACAATCGATCCCCGCTGTTTTGCAGATTGTATTGCCTTGACAGAAGTCGATATTCCGCTTCTGACCAATCTCAGCAGCTATATGTTTTATCGTTGTACGGCACTCACCCAGGTAAACCTACCGAACGTAAAACGCGTTGGTAATTTTGTTTTCCATACCAACAGTGCTCTTGAATCGATATCTTTACCGGAAGTAACCTTTTTCGGAACCAATGCTTTTAATAACTGTATCAAACTTCAGGAAATAAATATTCCGAAAGCCCACACTCTGGGGTATCAAATGTTCCTTTCCTGTACAAATTTAGCGGAAATCTCGCTTCCAAATGTGACCTATATCGATTCTAAGGCTTTCCGGAAATGTACCGGTCTGACGACCATTAAGTTCGGCACCACCGAAGAAATCAAATTCAACGCTACCGACGTATTTCTGGAGGCTTCTTATTC
>JAEXFF010000130.1 GCA_023400335.1 Bacteroidota bacterium | reverse complement strand
GATCTGGTCAATTGCTTATCCGATTATATTCGGCAATCTGGCTCAGACGTTGATCACACTTACCGACACGGCCTTTTTGGGACGGGTAAGTCCTGTTGCACTTGGAGCTTCCATGATGGCCGGCATTTATTATTATGTATTTTCGACCCTAGCCTGGGGATTCAGTATAGGAGTACAGATTATTGTGGCCCGCCGTCTCGGAGAAGGAAAATTAAACCGCATCGGGGTGATTTTTGAACACGGATTGGTTTTTGTATTCTTATTGTCTACAGGACTCTTTCTCATTCAACATTATTTTTCGAATGCTCTGTTGCAAAAAGTAATACAATCTCCCAATATTTATGCCGCTGCTATTGAATATATGGATTACCGGCATTATGGGATTATTTTTGTTTGCTTCAATTTTCTCTTCCGTGCCCTTTATATCGGTTTATCCAGCACCAAAGTGATCAGTTTCTCTACCTTACTGATGGCAGTAGTGAATATTTTTCTCGATTATGTACTGGTTTTCGGGAAATGGGGCTTTCCGCATATGGGCGTAGGAGGAGCTGCACTGGCTTCCGTATGTGCGGAAATTTCAGCTTTATTGTTTTTCGTTCTTTATACCCTGGCCCGGCTTCCCCTTAAAACATATGCCTTATTCGCCTTTCATAAACTGGAAGGCTGGCTGATGAAATCAATATTAAAGCTGGCTTTTCCGACAATGATTCAAAAACTACTTTCTTTTGGCACCTGGTTTATATTTTTTGTACTGGTGGAACATATGGGCGAACTACCTATTGCTATATCCGGGATCGTCCGGAGTGCATATATGCTCATCATGATTCCGGTTTTTGCTTTCGGTGCAACGGCTAACACCCTGACGAGCCGCCTTATCGGCGCAGGGAAGCAGGCAGAAGTGATGTCAACTCTGCTGAAAACATGGAAACTGAGTTTTGTTTGCATCCTGCCCGTCCTGTTATGCAGTATTTTTTTCCCGTACAGTATTTTATCTATTTATACTAACGACACTTCTTTAGCCGTAGCTTCCATCCCTTCTCTCTACATCATTTGCATCGCTTCTGTTTCAATGAGCTTCGGGATGACTTTTTTTGAAGCTGTTTCCGGAACCGGCAATACCATACAAGCCCTCTGGCTGGAATTTATAGTACTGCTGGCATATACTTTTTCGGTATGGTTTTTTGCATACAAAATCGGCACCCGGGTAGAATTGGTATGGACAAGCGAAATCACTTACGGAACAATTATCGGACTCGTCTCTTTAGGGTATATTAAATATGCCCACTGGCAAAAGAAAATAATCTAAATAGCACCTGGGGACGGGGGAAACTGTGCTAAAAACAAAATATTTACATTTTTTGAATACTTCTAGATATTTCTTTTGAATTATCCGTTGAAACGCTACTGATAACTTATTTAAAATAGCACCTACCCCCGTCCCCTAAAAAGAAAAAGCAGCTACATTTTCATGTAACTGCTTCATTTTAAATGAGCGGAAAACGGGACTCAAACCCGCGACCCCCAGCTTGGAAGGCTAGTGCTCTATCGACTGAGCTATTTCCGCAAGACATTCCCCTAAACAGGACAGGCTCACTTTGCCCGCCGGTCCGGAAGGGAGAAACTCACAAATTTTATACGGCGAAAGAAGGGATCTTTCTTATTGATTTTAAAACTTTTGACTTACAAAAATGAGCTTTTGACTGCAAAAATTTTCAAAATCACCGGATGCTACAGCATCCGCCGTTTAAAATTTGTCGGGAGAGCAGGATTCGAACCTACGAAGACATAAGTCAGCAGAGTTACAGTCTGCCCCAGTTGGCCACTTTGGTATCTCCCCTTTTATTCAAAGAACTTTCTCTTTTTGCGCTTGCAAAGATACATAGTTTTACAAAAAAAAAAAAGATTTCTATAATAAAAAACGAAGTTAAAACACGGCAAGGGGTATATTGAATGACGCTATACATTTTAAGTTATGCTCAAAAGCCATGCCCTCAGGGGGAAATAATCGTTTTACCGAAGTCGGACGATCAGAGAAAGATAACGGCAAACTGCGATAAACAAAATAAAACCGTCGGCAGCGCGGGAAGAAGAAAAAAAGCTACAGCCCCTAAAGGCAGAGGTTGCAATGCCGGAGCGAAAAATTCAACCGACACCTGCATTGCCCCAGCCCGAAGCCGGACAGGAACAAGGCGAAGGGCAAAATGCACAAACAGCCGACGACCAGCAGGGAGTTTCGCTATCGGACGTAACATTCACGAATACCGGGCTGCGGACACCACAGGAAAGCATGCCTGTACACGCAGACGCTCCTTCTTTTACCCGGGAGCATATTCATTTTGCGCGGCTAAAACTTCTGCCGGTAAACGTTACACGCCTAATAACATAAAGTTATAACAATAAACAGCTGCTATAAAAAAGACAGCCATTTATTGCTATACAAGGACTTAATTCCTTCTGTTTACAAAAAATCAGGCATTTGGGAGCCTATATACTTACTTTTACTTACTTTGCAATCGTATGAATGTGATAATGGCCGGAGGGTACGGACATGCCTGGTGATTTTAATGAAGACGGCAGTTTCATTTATAAACGAGAAGAGGCAGCGCAAGGTGCTACCCTTTTTCTCTATATTGTCAATGTTGACTTGATCAAGCAGGAAAAATAGTTTTCATATTCTGTTACCCTGGCCAAAAATCCTCTGCTTGTACAGAGTTATTTGAAAGAGATGCCAAACGCAGCAATTCAAAGTAATTGCATATGTGCTAAAACATTACTAACCTCTTTTTAAGACCATATCCTGTGATTTATTTTCAATAACTTATCTTCTTTTGGAGATTTTTGATTAAAAATATATCCGTAATTTCTGCAAATAATTTTTCCTTATTTTCAGGATAATGATATAATAATCCCCGGGCCATTCCCAGAATCTGACAAATATTCGTTACCGAAACCCTTTTATGTCCCTTTTCCAGTAATAACTTAAATTTCTGTTATAAAATAAAAGACTTTGCATTCATATTGAACATGCATTCATCCAGGACAAACGGGAAAATTTAATTTATAAAGAGTGAGACATTTGACATTATATACCGTATATTTGTGAAGAAAGCAGTAAAAAAAACAAATTATGCAAGAAATCCTCAACAATTGGGTTATTTTAATCAATGACTGGATCTGGACTTTTCTGATTATAGTTCCCCTAATTTGTACAGGTTTATATTTTACTTTTCGTTCCCGCTTCGTCCAATTCAGGAAAATAAAGGAAATGTCGCGTCTACTTGGAGAGGGTGTTGCCGGAAACAACAGCAAAAATACAGTTTCCTCTTTCCAGGCCTTTTGTATTGCCACAGCTTCCAGGGTTGGCACAGGTAACTTAGCAGGAGTTGCAACAGCTCTGGCTTTAGGGGGACCGGGAGCTGTATTCTGGATGTGGCTGATTGCACTGATTGGTTCTGCCTCGGCCTTTGTCGAATCGACTTTAGCTCAAATTTATAAAGAAAAAGGAGAAAAATCTTATATAGGCGGACCGGCTTTTTATATGAAGAAGGGCCTGAAACAAAAATGGATGGGTACACTCTTCGCAGCCATCATCATTGTCACGTTTGGGATGGTATTCAACTCCGTACAAGCCAACACTATTTCACTGGCTTTTAACGAAGCTTTAGGGGTGAACCGGATATGGCTGGCAATAGGACTGACTTTTTTTACAATTCTGACCATATTCGGAGGTATTCACCGGATAGCCCGAGTTTCCGGTATTATCGTACCGATTATGGCCATTGCTTACATTTTGGTAGCTTTTTTTATCCTGATCACTCATATTACAGCCCTCCCTTCCCTGATCGATCACATTTTTGCCAACGCTTTCGGATTTGAACAAATACTTGGGGGTGGCTTAGGGGCCACTATCATGCAAGGAGTAAGGCGCGGCCTGTTTTCCAACGAAGCCGGAATGGGATCTGCTCCTAATGCCGCTGCCACTGCTTCTGTATCTCACCCGGTAAAACAAGGACTAATTCAGGCCCTCAGTGTATTTACCGATACGATTGTCATCTGTAGTTGTACCGCATTCATCATTTTACTTTCAGACATTCCTCTGGATGGAAGTATAAAAGGAATCCAACTGACACAAGCCGCCTTAACCGGAGAAATCGGAATTTTCGGAAAATATTTTGTCGCTTTTTGCATTCTGTTGTTTGCTTTTAGTTCTATCGTCGGGAATTATTCCTATTGCGAAACCAACCTCTTCTTTATCAGTCCCCATCCCCTCTATTTGCAACTTTACCGCCTAGGCGTCAGTGCAATGGTTCTATTTGGAGCAATTGCAGGTCTGGATTTAGTATGGAATCTGGCTGATCTCTTTATGGCGATTATGACCATAACCAATCTGATAGCCATTTTACTGCTAGGAAAAATTGCACTTAAAGCTCTCGCAGACTATAACCGGCAGAAAAAAGCAGGAATAAAAAGTCCGGTTTTCAAGTCGTCATCCATTCCGGAACTCGATGAAGAAGTTACCGAATGGAAATAAAAATTTCTTCATTTATTTTTATAAATTTGTCCTAACGAATCATTAATAAAGATTTTCATTCAAAACATCATGAAAAAGATCATCAATTCTCCAAAAGCGCCGAAAGCTATCGGTCCTTACAGCCAAGCTGTTGAAGTAAACGGTACCCTTTATATCAGCGGTCAACTTCCTGTCGATGTAAACACCGGTAAATTCGCAGAAGGAGGTATTAAAGAACAAACCGAGCAAGCGCTGAAGAACATCGGCTATATCCTGGAAGAAGCCGGTTATACTTTTGAAAATGTAGTAAAATCTACTTGTTTATTAAGTGATATCAGTGATTTTGCAGCCATGAACGAAGTATATGCCCGATATTATAAAACCGATTGCCCGGCCCGGGCTGCATTTGCTGTAAAGTCCCTGCCGATGGGAGCATTGGTAGAGATTGAAACAATAGCTGCTAAATAAACTCATTTGGATAAAAGGGGTATCCGCAAGTCTAATCTTCCGGATCTCCCCTTCTCTCTTTCTATTTTTACTTTTCAAAACTTCTGCAAGAAAAATTCAAAAACCTTTTTTTTGCGACAAAAAACAAAATATTTCGCTCTAATTTTTTGTGAATCAGTGATTAAAAGCGTTTCTTTAAAAAGGCAGGTAATGTAATAGTCAAGACTTGCCCTGACACTTGGTTCACTATAGGATAAAAAAACTGTCAGATGTTTGTTGAGAGGTTACACAACTTTCTTCACTCACACAACCGGATGATATTTTATCAGTATCATTCTGTTGTATAACTTCCTCATTTGTTAATTGATACCTTCTCGCCACGGCAATCCCTTCGATAAAAGTTTGCAGGGGAGTTTTCCCGAAGCAGTACTTTCCGGAGTGCGTTCTTTGCGTGTTGTACGAGTTCATCCACATATCGGGGGCGATCTGCAACTGTTCGATGGAGGTATAAATTTTCTTTCTGAATGCAATGGTATAGAACTCATTTTGTACAGTCCTGTTAAACCGTTCGCAAATGCCGTTTGTCTGCGGGCTTTTTGCGGGTTGAGTTCTTGGGAGGCAATAAAACCGTATACCGAGTCATCAATTTCTGCTTCCGGGGTGGTAGGACCGGTAAGAACACGGCTGGAGCGTACCACCAGAATGCCGTTACGGCTAGCTTCGGTCAGACCGGGAAGCAGGTTTTTGTGAATATTCCCGTTTCCTACACCGGCATGTATGATTCCCTGGTAACGATTCCGGATCAGAGCGTTCAATGCTTCCGGTTCTACGTTGGAATAGCTGTAGAGGATACCGACTTCGGGAGCTGATTCAGGTCCGTCACGTCGAAGACAGATTGAGTGGTGTGTAATTTGTCGGTGCTTTGGTTATAGTGAACTTTGCCATTGAATACATAACCCCCGTCCCCTTGTGCTATTATAAAAGGGAGTAAAGCATATTAATACTGAGTTATCAATTTTGAAAAATCCGGAAGAGTTTGACAAAAGGAAGACAGAAAAGAAAAAGCAGAAAGAAAATAATGAAGCATAAAATAATGGGACTGTTAGAGAATAGACGGTTCCTTTTTGAAAATGATATAAAGGATACGCTTACCTTATCATATTTTCCAACATCAGGATTATTCAGTGATTTTTACTGTATAAAAATACAAAAATAAACACCTAAATCACTGCTTTCCTCCCTCTGATATTATATACACACAAAAACAAGTAGCTAAAACATATTTAATTGTGTCTACATTCACTACTAAAAAATTAAAAATGGGTAATGAATCAATTATAATTACAACAATGCTTGTTTGATCAACTCTTCTTTTTCATCAGATATTATATGCTTGATCTTGTTTTTAAGTATGTCAAATTCATCATTCCTGTAAACATGATTTATTTTACCCTCGGATAAAAGATAATATTTGTTGCATAATTCTTTTAAAACATCGATTATATGCGAAGTAATAATAACGGTTTTAGCCTTATTTTTCAGTTCTTTTAAAATCAGGATTACTATTTGGCAACTTTCTAAATCAAGACCGTTAAAAGGCTCATCAAATATATATACTTCTTTATTTGTTTTTAAGCTGGTTAGTATACTTAATTTTTTTCTCATCCCGGTTGAATAGCTACTAATATAGGTATCCAAAGGAATACCCAAAATATTGCTCCATAAATTTTCATCGAAGTCGGGATTTTTAAACAGACTTAAATGTTCTCTCCCTGTAATGCGCGAAAAGAAATAGTTCTCCGTTCCGACGAACGATGAATTTTTTTTCACTTTGTGACTTCCATTATATAAAATGGAACCGGCATCTGGCTTAATTAAGCCATAGATAAGATTTAACAATGTTGTTTTACCTGAGCCGTTTATGCCAATAATGCCAAATATTCCTTCTTCTAACACCATAGAAATATCATTTATTACCGGTTTTTTGTCATAAGCAAAACTTAAATTTTCAATTGTAATCATCCAAATATTTTTTAAGATTTTCGATAGCCCCGAGGTAACTGATCAGTAATATGGGAATTGTTATTATCATTAGCGGGGAAAAAATTATACTCGTGAGGATAAGTGTGCTTATAAGATTAAAACCTACCGAAGTATGGTTCGGAATATAGGTTGCATATTTTGACACAATAATCGCAATGAAACCAATCACACAGGATAAAAGGACCATACATAGCATAATATATTGGCCGGGGTTAAATAACAGGCCAAGAATAAACAAAGGGGACATAAGTATCAGATATTTATAGAGATTCCGGCCTATCTTATAGTGTATAAACTTTTTTTCACCGATTTCATAACTGAGAATGTATGAAAGAGGTTCCGGTTCCAAAAAGAAAGAAGATAGAATAAATGCGCAGATGATCATAGTGATCACAGAAACAAAAGGGAAAAAGGACAGCAGTAATCCTATAAAATAAATAATGAAAAAAAGTGGATTTTTTCGTAGGCCGGATATCCATTCAAAAAAGTTTGGTGAAATGAGATATTTATGCCAATTAAATATTTGTTTCTGGCTTTTTTCTTTGATCCTGATTATAAAAATATTAGATATCAAGAAAATGATTATGATACAGAAAGCAAAAACAATAAAATGTTTGGCAAAAAGCAAAGTAATTATCAATATGGGCAATGTAATAAAAATATACTCTATGAATAATAGTATGTTTGCATTTGCAAAAGATGTCCGTATGAATAATAGGTCTTTTCGATTAAATTGAATTGTTGCAGGTAGGAGGGACAAAATCAAAGCAGATATTTCAAAGGTAGAAATAATTCTGACACATAAACTAAAAAGTAAGATAGCTATCCCGATGATGAATAAAAATCGAAAAACACCTAACTCTTTAAGTAGTCTTAGAATTTGAAGAATTCTGATTCTGAAATAATTCCGCATTTAATAATATTTTATTTATTCTTTCGTTATTATTAGGGTATAGTTTTGTAATTATTGAATATAAAGGCAATAATCTATATTTTATATTATTCGTTTTTTTAGAGCTGAAATTAAAAAAAGTTTATTACTATGTTTATCGATTGTAAAGTTAATAATATAAGAACATAAAATGGGAATATAAAAGAGTTGTTTTGTCTTGAAGCAGAATTGGACGCAGGTATTAGAGAGCTTATAATGAAATTATCAGTAAACAAAAAGCACTAGTGTCGCCGATAAGGTGTTAAAAACTATTATCTTTTTTCGTAACTTAAAATACAAAAAGAATGGAAGAGAAAAATCTTACGATGGAGCAGAAAGCTCTGATTAAGAAAAGAGTGTCGAAACTGAAAGAGGAAAAGAATCTGCGCAAGGTACATGCTATGGTGGTGTTCGGGGATGTGGATAACGGGGAGAAAGAGTATTATATGTCAAAACCGACTTTTCCTTAATTCAGCAAATTTATGGCAGCTTCAAAGAAAGAGGAGGTGACGGCTATACGAACGCTGGCGTGGGATTGTTTTATTGAAGGTGACAAGGCGTTGATGTAGCCCACAGGGACGAAGCTTTGGGGCTATTTTACCAATTTTCTTTCTATCTGAAAAATACAGTTCTTTAATCTGAAACATTTTTATACTTTTGGCTGTACAAAAACAAGAATCTAAAAGCATTCCTATGTTATTACAACTCGTTTTTGTTTTGACTGCCATTATCGTAGGTGCCCGTCTTGGAGGTATCGGTTTAGGGGTTATGGGTGGCATTGGCCTGGGAATACTGACTTTTGTATTCGGTCTGCAACCTACTTCGCCTCCCATCGACGTGATGCTGATGATCGTAGCGGTAATCACTGCCGCAGCCTGTATGCAAGCTGCCGGCGGACTGGACCTGATGGTAAAAGGAGCCGAACATCTGCTCAGAAAGCATCCGTCCCGGATCACCCTGCTCAGTCCTTTGGTGACCTATCTTTTTACCTTCGTCGCCGGCACCGGGCATGTCGCCTACTCCGTATTACCCGTTATTGCGGAAGTGGCGAGGGAAACCAAGATACGGCCGGAACGTCCGCTGGGAATCGCCGTCATTGCTTCCCAGCAAGCCATCACCGCCAGCCCGATCTCCGCAGCGACAGTCGCCTTACTGGGTTTATTGGCAGGATTCGAAGTATCGCTCTTGCAAATTCTGATGATTACCATACCCGCTACCCTATTCGGCGTATTCCTGGGAGCGCTTTACTCCTTGCGGGTAGGGAAAAACCTGACTGACGATCCCGAATACCAAAGACGTTTACGGGAAGGTCTGCTGGACGATGCTCATTACGAATTAAAAGATATACACAACAAACGCCAGGCAGCAATTTCCGTTATCATCTTCATTTTAGCAACCATCTTTATAGTTGTATTCGGTTCTTTCGATAACTTGCGTCCTACCCATATCATCGACGGCAACACAGTAACTGTCGGTATGGCCGCTATTATCGAAATCCTGATGCTCTCGGCAGCAGCCCTGATCCTGCTTTTCACCAAAGCCAACGGCCTGAAAGCAGCTCAAGGCAGCGTATTCTCCGCCGGGATGCAAGCCGTCGTCGCTATTTTCGGAATTGCCTGGATGGGAGATACGTTTCTGCAAGGCAATATGATCGCCCTGAAAACATCCATCGAAGGCATTGTCACACAAATGCCCTGGCTGTTCGGGATCGCCCTGTTCGTCATGTCCATTCTCCTGTACAGCCAAGCCGCTACCGTCCGCGCATTTATGCCTCTCGGCATTGCTTTGGGCATCTCTCCCTATTTACTGATCGCCATGTTCCCTGCCGTCAACGGTTATTTTTTCATCCCCAATTACCCGACCGTCGTCGCAGCCATCAATTTCGACCGTACCGGAACGACCCGGATCGGGAAATACGTACTCAATCATTCTTTCATGATGCCCGGACTGATAGCGACATTGGTATCGGTAACAACCGGACTCATGCTAGTAAAACTGATATTCTGATCCTACAGAAAAACAGAAATACACGATTACTAACGAACTAAACCGACATTCACGATGAAAACACTCAGATTCCTTTTCCTGCTTCTTGTTCCGGCCCTCCTGCTTTTTTCACAAAGCCTTGCACAAAAGTTGCCCAACATTCACATTTTAGCCACTGGAGGCACGATTGCCGGCAGCGGGAGCAGTGCGACCGGTACGGCCTATACAGCCGGACAAGTAGCCGTTAAAGACCTCATCGATGCTGTACCGGAATTACAAAAGATAGCCCACATCACAGGCGAACAGATCGTTAAAATAGGATCCCAGGACATGACGGACGAAATATGGCTACAGTTAGCCCATTATCTAAATACGTTACTCAAACGTCCGGACGTCGACGGAGTGGTTATTACCCACGGCACAGACACCATGGAAGAGACGGCTTTTTTCCTGAATCTCGTATTGAAAAGCGACAAACCCGTCGTACTAGTAGGAGCCATGCGTCCTTCCACCTCCCTGAGTGCCGACGGGCCGTTAAACCTTTATAACGCCGTAGTCACAGCCGGCTCGCCGGAATCCGCCGGGCGGGGTGTGACGATCGTCATGAACGGCAGCATTCTCGGCGCTCATGCCGCCACAAAAATGAATACCATCGACGTTCAGGCATTTCAGGCCCCCGACTCCGGACCGCTGGGTTATGTATTCAATGGCAAAGTTCACTATAACCAAAGCACCGACAAATTACACACCACTCAATCTGTCTTCGACGTGACGGATCTGAATCAGCTCCCGAAAGTCGGTATCCTCTACAGCTATTCCAACGTAGAACCGGAAGCCCTCGATGCCCTGATCGCCCATAATTATCGGGGTATCGTTCATGCCGGTGTAGGAAACGGGAATATTCACAAAAACCTGCTTCCCGGTCTGACCGAAGCTAGCCGTAACGGTATTCTGGTGGTACGCTCCAGCCGTGTTCCTACCGGTCCTACCACCCCGGAAGCAGAAATTGATGACTCGGTATACGGTTTTATTGCCTCCCAGGAACTCAACCCGCAAAAAGCCCGCATCCTTCTTATGCTGGCTCTGACCCGTACCCAAAATCCGCAACTCATCCAATCTTATTTCAATACTTATTAAAACAACCCCGGGACACATTTACAGATAAGCGCTAAAAAAGAGGCTGTCCAATTATGAAGTGCACTCCAAAAGTTGGACATAAAACTTTTGGGGTGCACTTCAGATCTTCTGAGTGAATACAAGGGAGGCGGAACGAGCGCTTACTATCCCCGGATGCTGTTAAAAATCCTGCTTTACGGATATCTTAACAACCTTTATTCCAGCCGCAAGATCGCTCAGCAGTTAACGGAGAATATTCATTTTATTTGGCTTAACGGTCGTCAGATTCCTGACTTCCGTAGCATCAACGACTTTCGCAGCAAACGTCTGAAAGGGCGGGGAATAACCGTTCCAAAGCTGCAGAACTATTGAATATAAGCCGTATTACCTTTTATGAAAAGCTAAAGAAATATCACATAATCAAATAACATTCAGTTTTCGACAGCGGGATTACAGAAAGTGTACGGTTACTTTACAAAAGTGCAAGGTGACCGGATTGCTTTCAAATCAGCAAAGGCAAGGCCTGTGAAGCACATGAAAAGTAACATGTCACGCATCGCCCGTTGACGTTTGTATCTCAGTTCTATATGTATAAGTTTTTGCAGGTCCTCTTCGGATTTCCCTTTCGCCCTATTAGCCTTAACATCCCATAAGGTCAGGGACACCTCCTTTTTACAGCTAAAACAAGTTATAGTTTTATTGATGGTTATACGCCTCATTACAGGTACTCTACCATTTTTAACCAATTGATTCTTAGTGTAAAATAACACTGAAAATGTACTGCTCATAACTCATTTTTTTAATTACAAAATTATTGAGCATTGAGCTATTTGAAGTTATGTATAATAATGCAATATACTGAAATTTAATACTTTACATTCAATAATCAGGCAAATTGGATAAAGTAACGGATAAGTAAAGCAACTCACTCCCAAATATGCGTTATTTAACTTTATTTCCCGTATCTGGCTAAGAAATAGCTTATATAACTATTTGAATTTAATCAGTTTGCGTTATCTTTGCACATCTTTTTGAAACACTTTTTTGCCAGTTTTAAAAGAGAATATTCCGGAAACAGGTATACTTCCGAAGGCAGTTCTATCGAAAAAAACTATAATCTTATAAAAAATAAAGATTTGTTTTATAAATAGAATCCTTGTATACTTGCAATGTCAATTGAGAGGTGTGTCTAAATAATTAATAATCGAATTATGAGTATCAAAGGAACTAAAACAGAACAAAACCTGTTAAAATCATTTGCAGGTGAATCACAAGCCCGGAGCCGTTACACATTTTTTGCCAGTGTAGCTAAAAAAGAAGGATATGAACAAATCGCCGGTGTTTTTATGGAAACGGCAGAACAGGAAAAAGAACATGCAAAAAAGTTTTTTAAATACCTGGAAGGCGGTATGGTAGAAATCACGGCATCCTATCCTGCCGGAGTTATCGGGACAACAGCCGAGAATCTGAAAGCAGCTGCTGAAGGTGAAAATGAAGAATGGGCGGATCTATACCCGGAATTTGCCAGGATTGCACAAGAGGAAGGTTTTCCTCAGATTGCCAATACATTCAAACAAATTGCTAAAGTAGAAGCGGAACACGAAGCCCGTTACCGTACACTTTTAGGCCGCGTAACCGAAGGTAAAGTTTTTGAAAGAGAAGAGGAAATAGAATGGCAATGCCGGAATTGCGGTTATGTTATCAAGGGCAAAAAAGCCCCGATGAAATGCCCGGCCTGTGAGCATCCTCAAGCTTACTTCGAACCCAAAAAGAATAATTATTAATCATTGGGAAAGAAAATATTTCCCCGGTAACAATCCGGGGAAAATTTCAAACAATAGTTTCTTCTGCTTCTGTAATTTTCCCGAGCGTAAATTCTTTTCTATCCACAAAAGAATGCAGGCGATAACCGCAGTCTGTCAGCATACAATAAGGGCACTGGTCTTCTTTGCAAGGATCGGTATGAATATTCAGCCGGATGTGTTCCGGAAATTTTTCAGCTATTACTTTTCCGACTTCCGTACATACGGCATGTCCTTTCCGGATATTATAATACCAGGGCAAAGTCAGGTTACAGTCAATAAAATAAGCATTTCCATATTTCAGTATCTTTACGTCCCGGATATCGATCCAGTCTTCTCTCCGGTTTATGACAAGTAAACCCAAAATATATTTCAGTAATTTCATATCGGCTTTATCCATCAGATTGGCTATTGTCTTACGTAAAATAAGAATGCCCGTGCGTACAATTATAAAACCAAAAATAAGTGCTAAAGTACTATCAATCCGGGCTATTCCGGTCCAGTACAGCAAAAGTAAACCGCTGACCAGACCGATGGAAGAATAGGTGTCAGATTGCAAATGTTTTCCTCCGGCAACCAAAGCAATGGAGTCGTATTTCTTTCCAATGCGTATACTATACCAGCCCAACAGATAATTTACCAATCCGGCCAGAGCCACCAGAATAATACCTACATCCAACTTTTCCAAAAGCGAAGGATAAAACAAACGTCTTATGCCTTCGTAAATAATAGCCAAACCCGCTAAAAAGATTAAAATTCCCTCTATAGAAGCAGAAATCAATTCGACCTTCCCATGTCCAAAAGGATGATCTACGTCCCGGGGTTTTGCAGCCACATTCAAGCTGTACAAACTGATCAGTCCGGCGACGACATTTACAATACTTTCCAAAGCATCTGTCAAAATACCCACTGAATTCGTGATCAGGAAAGCAAAAAATTTTCCGCACAATAATAGCACGGAAACCGTCACAATCTGCTTTTGTACCTTTATTTTAATCCGATCTTCCCTCATACCCCACATACGAAGATGCTCCTTTAAAAGGTATAAAAAATCGTTTTTAATATTTTTAAAACCCTTAAACTTTATTGCAATATCATATATTTCTTTTAACTTTGGCTGTCTTGCTGGATAATTTAACTAATAAACATATTCAATCATGATCGAAAAGATACATCAAACATTAAGAGATTCTGCTGTAGCCCGTTGGTCGGCTCTGGCAGTAGTCGCATTCACTATGTTGTGCGGCTACTTTTTAACAGACGTAATGGCTCCATTGAAACCGATGCTGGAAGCCCAACTTTTATGGGATAGTACAGATTACGGGATTTTTACAAGCGCCTACGGCTGGTTTAACGTCTTTTTGCTGATGCTGATTTTCGGCGGTATTATATTGGATAAAATGGGTGTCCGGTTTACAGGATTGGGAGCTTGTTTCCTGATGGTAATCGGTGCAGGAATTAAATACTATGCCATTTCGGATTTATTTCCGTTAGGAGGACAAATTTTCGGTATTAACTCGCAGGTGATCGTTGCCGGATTGGGGTATGCCATTTTTGGCGTAGGGGTAGAAACAGCCGGTATCACCGTTTCTAAAATCATTGTGAAATGGTTTAAAGGTAAAGAAATGGCATTAGCCATGGGATTGGAAATGGCCACTGCACGTTTAGGAACTTCTCTGGCGCTGATTATTACCGTGCCCCTGGCAGATGCTTTTCAAAGCGTATCG
>JAEXFF010000117.1 GCA_023400335.1 Bacteroidota bacterium | reverse complement strand
CCTTTAATTGTAAAGCGTACTTTTTCCAGTATTTCCAGTTTACAGAGAAAATCCTGGATTCGGTCGTACCGTTTGAGTTCGCCTGTAAAATGTATGTCTTTTAAATTTTCATTTGTATAAAAAATGTCGATGTTATACCAGCGGGCTAAGGTGTTCAGGATATTTTCCAATGGTTGGTCCTGGAATATAAAAATTCCTTTGTGCCAGGCTGTAAATAAGGTAGTATTGACTTTTGCAACAGTCAGGTTGCCGCCTTTCAGGCAGGATTGTTCTCCCGGGGTTAGAATCACTTCTTGTCCCTTGGAATGTATATTGACTTTTCCGGTTTCGAGAGTAGTCAGAACGACAGATTCGTTTGCATAGGCCCGGATAGCAAAAGAGGTTCCTAGTACTCTCAGGTTCTGTTGTTCTGTTTTCACGATAAACGGATGTAAAGAATCAGGAGCCACTTCGAAATAAGCTTCTCCCTTTAAGAAGACTTGGCGCTGTTTTTTTGTAAAAACAACCGGATATTCCAGTTCTGTTTCAGAATTAAGCCATACCCGGGTGCCATCGGCTAACCTCAGTATATATTCCCCTCCCCGGGGAATCGTGATTTTATGGTATACAGGAGCGGTTGTGGTATCGGTTTCTGGGTATACCAGAGTATTCCCTTCGAGTGTTGCTGTTGTAGCTTCAAGTTTGTTTTTTTCTGTAATCGGAGACAGGAAAATATCTTGACCATTCGACAGTGTCAGGACGGCCTGATATGTTCCGGGAATAATCTCCGTAGATTGAATGGGGATATTTTTCTGCTCTGATTCGGGATACAGGCTGATAGAAAGGACGAAAGGAAGGAGTATGGCTGCTGCCGCATATCCTATTCGTCTCCATTTCCGAAGTTTCCTTTTTCTTATGTGGGAACGAAAAGCTTGATATTTCTGCCGGTAATTGTGTTCTGACGCTTGTTGGCAGAAGTGGTCGAATCCTTTTCCTGTGATGACTTTCTGGTAAAAGACTTGGTTACTTTCTTGGGAGGTGATCCATTCCCGAAGTGTCGTCTCTTCCTCAAGTGTCAGTTCTTTGCTCCATTGTCGAATGATCAGGTCTGCGATCTTCCAGGGGATTGGTGTGTCCATAAATTATTTAGCCTTTTTTTGTAATATGACACCGCCTGGAGTAAAAATGGGTATTTAAAAGGCAAAAAAATAATTTTGACAAAAATCAAAAAAGGATGCCGAAGGTTTTGAAAAGTAAAGTGTAGCGTTCCCGCAGAATACGTTTGGCTTTTTTACGTTGAGTTTTTACAGTTTCGACGGATAATTTCAGATCAGCAGCGATTTTTTCAGAAGTATCTCCCGATAAGGTGCGTTGAAAGATATTCTTGCACTGTTCAGGTAGTTCTTCCAGCAATAGTTTGAGTTGGCGATAGATTTCATTTTCCAGGGCTGAATTGTAGCCTTCTTCTTCCGCTTTTAAATTATTCAGGAATTGTGCTTCCCGGATTGAACGTCTTTTTTCATCCCGGAGGTAGTTAAAACTGCGGTTACGTACAGCTGTATAAAGATAGGATTTCAGAGTATTCAACCCCTCGAACAGCCGGTGTTCGTCGTACATTCGGCAGAATACTTCCTGTACAATGTCTTCAGCTTCTTCCGGTTTTAGAGAAAAACTACGGGCAAATATGCATAAGGCGACAAAAAAATGTTCATATAGTTTGTGGAATACTTTTGTGTCGCCTTGGGCAAGTGCTTTTATTTCTGTTTCTGAAAATTCCATCGTAATCTTTTCCTGAACAAATATATAATAAATATATGAAATTTTTCCGGATAACAGGTTACGGTTACAATTACACCATCGGCTGGCACCTCCTGAAAATTATAGAATAATGAAATTTCCCTTCGGGAATTTTCCGACCCACGAGCAAGCCCAATGTCCGGTTTGGTTGATTTCGAGAATACGCGAGAAAAACCCTTTTTCTCCAAGAAGCCTTTCGATACAAGCCCAGGCGGTATCACGTTTGATGAAATCTAAAATTTCTTCCTCGATTCCGGATTGATCTTCACCGGTTTCTTGTCCGATTTTATCCTCCAGGTCGCATAAAGCTTCGTAGACTTCGTTGCCAATAGCCAGACTGACTGCCTCGAATATGGCGTCTATCTGTTCGTCTTTCAGCTGTCGCAGTGCTTTTTGTTCGATGAGCTCACTATTTTGTCCCCAAACTTCGAGCATTTGATGGCCATAAGTATCACAAGCTTCCCAAATCGTGTCGATAACCCAATATTTTTCAGAAGGTTCTCCGACCTGTTTAAACCATCCGATGTTTTTTATTTCTTGTATAAATTGATCGATTACAGTCTGTTGTGATGAAGTCCAAAGCATATTTCTTTATTCTAATACCCCGATAAAGATATAAAATATAAGTTTAAGGGGCTAACGGATCAGGTAAAAAGTATAAAGTAAAACATAAAATATATAAAATCACCGGCAGTTTTCTGCAACCACTTCAGCGATGTCTTTGATAGGAACTGCCGTGTCGGTTTTCATAAAAGTTTTTTTACATAGAGGACAGGCTGTTACTAAAAGATCCGGTTGATAAGACAGATAGGCTTTTACCGCATCGCTACTGATTCGGGTACGTTGTCCGGGATCGATATGTATGTTGGCCAGGGATCCGCCACAGCACAATGAATTTTTACCGTCATAGACGGTTGCTAATTTATGACTGACGGTTTGCAGTACCTGATCGGGAGCAGCATATACATCACATCCGCGGCCCAGTTCACAGGGATTGTGGAATACGGTTTTCAGCTCGCTTTGATGTGGGGTGATGAGTTTATTCCGAATCAGGTCGTTCAGGTATTCGGTGTGGTGCATGACCTTTAGGTTCAATCGGTATTCTTCCCGGAAAGTCTTGTAACAGATCGGGCAGGAAGTGACCAGTAATCCGGCCCCTGAGTTCTCGATCCGGGCTTTGTTTTTTTCCACGATCACCGAAGCGGCACTGTGGTTACCAGCCAGCATCATAGGCCGGCCACAACAGATACCTGTCTGTTGGTCGATAAAGGTGTAATCGACCCCGGCTTTCCGGAAGATATGTTCCATGGCCTGGATAACGGATGGGGTGAGGTGCCCCATACAACCGGCGAAATAAGCTACTTTGGCCGGGAGGGCCGGTTGGGGCTGAATGTAGTCGTAGGTCGATTTTGTAATATGGGTGTAATCGGTACGTTGGCTTAACCGTAATGCATTCAGTTTCAGATCTACCGGGCAGGCTGCCTCACAACGTCCGCACATCAGACAGTCCGCTATTTGTACGGTATGTTCTTTTTCATGACGTAGTTTTTTCAAGAAATAAACCGGCTGGGTATCGGTGTGACCGAGAGAAGTGCCGAGCTGACAGCGGTCGATACAAATACCGCAACGCGAACAGGAATAGAGTTGAAACTGACTGATTCCTGTAAATTGTTTCCCTTGTTTGATTCCCCAGTTTTTCAGAAAAATATAAACGATTTCTGTCGGGATATGCATATACCGGGAAAAGGGAAGAAGCAGGAAAAAAAGCCCTAAAGCCGAAGAATAAACCCACCAGGCCGGATAAGCGAGCGATTCGATCGGTAAGAAAGTGTCGAAAAAATTACCTGCCGAATGAGTCAGAAAACTGCCTCCTCCGCGTACTCCACTGGTGAAACTCTCAGCCAGAAAGCGAAGAGGGAATATTAACCACAATACCGTGAGGATGAGTAAGTCGAAAGGACGATGATTGGTTGTTTTTTTCAAACCAAGTGCTTTGGAATACATTCGTTTCAGAAAAGCCAGAGTCAATCCGGAGAGGATCATCAACAAGATCAGATCCATCAGGAAAGCAAAAGTGCTGCTATAGGGAAATGTTTCCTGTGCCGGATGAAAATAACGGAAAAATATAGCAAAATAAGGTGGATTGAAAATACTGGTATGGTACACCAACGACTCGATTTTACCCACAACGATCAGCAAAAACCAACCTAATCCGAAACACATGTGCATATATCCCAGAAAAGGATTGGTACGGAAGATTTTATGATGTACAAGACTTTCCAGGAATACTTCTTTACCGGCTTTCAGGGTTTTCAGGCTGAAAAGATTTCGCCGGATCGTTCGTTTGTCTTCTGGAGAAAAGGTACGAATCCAACGGGCATATTTGATGACCAGATAGATCAGGAGGATATTCAGACCGATAGTGAAAGGAAGTACAAAAGGATCGTAATACATAGTAAAAAAGTAAAAGGTAAAGAGCTAAAGGCTGTTTATATATTTGAGCATGGTTAGGATCATGCGCCGGGTATCTACTCCCCGGGGACAAACCAGCAGACATTTTCCACACAACATACATTTTTGGAGGTGCTCACCGACTTCTTTGGTCTCACCTCGTTTCACCAGCATTTGCAGTTTACGGATATTGAATTCGGTCAGATTGCCGGCGGTACAAGTGGCCGAACAGCCTCCGCATCCGATACAGAGCTTGCTACTGGGAACTTCGGTCGTCAT
>JAEXFF010000109.1 GCA_023400335.1 Bacteroidota bacterium | reverse complement strand
GTTTTTCTGTCCCGTTTGCGTTCCGGAAGCGTCTTTCAGTTTTTAAGGGGGAAGCCAAAATATTCCGGTCGATCATTGCCGTCTCTACGCTTGTCCGGTTCCCTGCAGCAATATCATTTACATACTGGGTTTGCTCTTTGTAAACCACACCGCGGCTATCCTGAGTTTCGGTAGCAATTTTTTCCCCTAAAACATTATAGGCATATGTAGTAGCAGATACGACCGAATCGTTTCCGTAATAATTGGTTTTCACTACCTGGTTCAAAAGATGATCGGCCGTATAAATCCGGGTTTTACGGAAAACATCTCCGCAGAGATTGATATCCTCAAAATAAGGAAGTGCCCGGGTATCATATATATATTTTTCCTGATAAACCAATTTTCCTTCGCTATCCTTCATTTTTTTGCAAAGTAATTTTCCCCTGTCCCGGTGTCGGGAGTTTAAGCTGCTATACAAATTGCTGACATAAGTACGCAATGAAGACTCAATCTGATAAGCTCCGTTTCCGTTATTTACAATACCGGTTTCATCGTCCGGACAAGTGACATAATCGCTATATACATATTCAATAGTAGAATTGTCTTCTCTTTTTTCAATTACCCGGCTATATCCCAAATGTCCTTCATCCAGAGTATAAACACTATTGTGTAAAGAAGAATAACTGGAACATTCCCGCAAGTAGTAATAATTTCCGTCCGTACTCATTCCCTTATAATGTACATAATAGCGGGGATATTTTAATAAAATACCGCTACTCAAATTATTTTCGTTCCGGTAAATGAATTCCCGGCTGATTGTCTGTCCTGCAGGGGTAACATCCCGGATTTTCCACACCCGTACGCCTCCGGCCGGTTGAGTAGCACTTTCCGGCTTGAGATAAGGCAGGAAAAGAGACGACTTGTCCCGGCGGATAGCCCGGGCATAATCATTGCCTTGATAATCGAATTCGGAATAGCCGCCTGTCGGATAGGTAATCTTTTTCAGCATCCCGAATACTCCATAAGCTGCATCCGGATTCCGGCTCGTTCCGGTAATTGTCTCTTCAAAATCAGCGTTTACGCTTACTTGCGGCAAAAAGGTAAACGAAGTACCGGACTTACCGTTATAAAATCCCCAATGATCAACACTCAGGCTACGGTAAGGAGGTGTCTGATCCTGGTTATAATATTCCATCTGATAATTTCCTTCTCCGGAAATTTCTACATTCTGCAGGAAACGGGACATACTTCCTTTCCAGAGATAAGAAAAACGGCATTTTTTCAATTCCCGGCCGGTTTTCAAATGTGTGACTTTTAAAGAATCCAGACAATAATCACTGGGATGATCCGAGTGGAAATATTTGATCTGCAATTGATTATCGACCACCATTTCTTCCAGTATCAGAGGAAACACACGGGCTGTTTCAAAGAAAAACTCATTGCTTCCCGATACCGTCCTGTAAGAAGCATTCCAATTCATCTGATTCATCGGGTTACTTACCCTATTCTGTTCCACATTAGCCGTCAGAATCGGATCCATCTGTATTCTTCCCTCCCGGTATTTAAACTTTATTTCTCTTCCGTCAGGAGCTACAACCCGGGTAAGCATCCAGGAAGTAGTCTGACTTTCCGTACGACTGTCTGACCGCCTCAATATTTCGGTATATTCCCGGGTAGCAACGTCATTTTCATCCTGATATTCTCCGAAATAATAAACCATACCGTCCCCGGTCGTAACCGAGAAAGCACTCATATCACTATATTCTTCTCCCGGTTTGATATTTATTTTAATTTCTCCCGCCGGTACATTGCTATTATATACATGGATCTGGTTCTTTCGCCCCAGTTGAAACGATCCGCTATACCCCATAAAGTTAAAATAAAAAATATCCGGTAGAGGGTCATACCCTGTAGCATACAAGGAAGAAGAAGGAGAAAGGTAAAGGGAATAAGTATTTATACAACCTTGTCCGGGATAAAACTGAAACAAATCCGCCGTACTTTCGTCCGTACTCACCCGGAAATATTCCGTATACCTTCTGCGCAGTACGCCGTCTTCTTCATCCGGGACACCCCGGATCTGCCTAGTAATACATCCGCCTCCCGTCAGATACCAGCCGGGACTCAAACTTCCCTGCAAGCGGTTGGGTAAACAACCGTTTGAAGCATACCCCAAAGAAACCGGAATGTTAAAATTCTTATCCTTGTACTGATAGAGCGGTATCGTCAGATTCATCGTACCGGAATATAAATTTACAGGTATACTTCCGTATTTGACAAATTCCCATACGTCCGCGGAAGGACGGGCAGTCGTCTCTTCCGATTGCGCATATCCGGACAACCCCAGCCCTACTAATCCCCAAAGTACCCCTATTGTCTTTAGATTAAAGTTGAAGATTGCTATTCTTTTCATCATGCAAAATTTTAAATTAAAAATTTTATAAAGCTGCTCCCTGCATTTTCCGGCAGGTCCGGATCCGAATGTTCAATTTTCTGTTCTCATAGGCAAAAACATTTAAGGTTAAAACTCAGTGAATTGTTGTACCAAGCTTAAACATCGGTAAATACATAGATATTAATACCAAGGCGACCAATGCCCCAACTCCCAATACAAGTAAAGGCTCCAGCAAATTCCCGGCTTGCTTGAGGTCGTGTTCGAGCTGCTGGCTCAGTTCCTCTCCTTCCCGGGCCAGCATTTCTCCCAAACGATTGGTTTCTTCCCCGACTTGTAATAGCGTAACCAGCTTTCTGTCATAGAGGGAAGGATATCGTCCCAGACAGTCAGCGAACAAATCTCCTTTCCGCAACCCTTCACAGACAGAAGCGAAAGACATCCGGTAAGGATAAAAAGAGATAATTCCATCCAACAGACTGATACTCCGCAAGAGTGGTACGCCGGAAGTATACAGCAGCCATAGTAAACTACAAAAACGGGCCTGGCAATTCCGGCGGATAAGGCTTCCTACAAGAGGAATCCGAAGCAACAAGGCCGCCGAAAAACGTTGTACAGTAGGGCGCTTCCCATAAAAACGGAAAAATAAAATACAGCAAAGCAATCCTGTTCCTATACCACCCAGCCAATACGGAAAATCCTGGGAAAAAGCAATCATATACCGGGTCATAGCCGGCAAGTCTCCTCCCATACGGGCATAAACCTGCTCAAACATCGGTACGACCACAAGTATCATAAATACCAACACAATAACGGCCGTTGCCAATACAATAAGGGGATAACTGACAGCCCCTGAAATCATCCGGCGGCGGGCGATCCGTTTCCGGTAATATTCCGATAAAAACGAAAGCGAACGGCTCAATTGCCCGGTTTCCTCTCCAATGCGTACCACCCCATAATCCAAGGGGGTAAAATGAGCGTTCCGGGCCAGGCTTTGCCAGAGGGCGCTTCCCTCCACCACAGAACGATGAATCGTTTCCAATACGGATTTTATTTTCTTATTCGTTTCCCCTTCTGTCAACAGGCGGAAAGAACGGCTGAAATCCAATCCTGAAGCCAAAAGGGAAGCCAGTTCCGAAAAAAAGGTTTCTTTTTTAACATCTTTCCATTTTAAATCTTTCATTACCGCTTATTTTATCCTTCCGGAAAAAGCACCGTTTCCGAAATAGTTAATGTCCCGTTTCTAAAAGTTCAAACCGCCTTACCCGTTCTTCTTCTTCCAACGGCCGCTTGCCAAATCCCAGATACCAGGATTTATTTTCGTTTTTTAAAGTGACATAAAGGCTGTCCTGACGGCTTCTGCCGGCAATGGAAATTACAGGTACCACAGCCTGTACTCCCCTTAATAAAGTATCCTTTCCTTTTTCCTCCCGGCCGTCCCATTCGAAAATCAACAGTTGCCGGGAGCATTCCAGCCTCCCCAAGACAGTATCTCCGCGTAAAAAAACAACCGCCTGACCTACAGGGATGATACTGTCGGAAATAACAAACAAAGTTTCCAGCCTTTCAATTCCGGAAAAAGTTAAAGATCCTTTTTCCCACTTTTTACATAAATCGATACTGCACCATCTGACCGTGTTCCAGCCTTCAAAAAGGGCAATAAACAGCATTCCTCCCACGATCAGGACGATCAGCAACTCCGGTAAGGTCATTGCTTTCAGCTCTCTCTTTGATTTTTTTCTTGCTTTCATTCTTCTTTGAGATAAGTAAACCCAATTTCTCGTCCTCCTTCCCGGAGTTTTACCTTTAAAGTCACTTGATACAATCCATAAGCATAAGGTGTCACACTCACCTGCAATTCTCCCCATTCATATTCCTGAATTTCCGGCTGATCCGGGGAAAAATCACTCAGACTTTCCTGACGACATTGCTGCAGAGCAGCTATGCTGTCTATACAGCCTTTCCCGTTTCCCTCTCTGACCATCAGCCGGCTCAAAGTTTCCATAGTTATCATAAAAGTAACCAGCAGGATAAGGGCTGCCACTATCGTCTCTGCCAAAGAAGTTGCTTTGGCATTCCTTTTTATTCGAGCCATCGGATGATCCTCCTTTCTGAATTACCTTCCAGCCAATAAGGCCATACCATATCCGGATTTTCTATAAGCACAGCATTGTACAACAATCCGGAATAATACCCGCTTTCAGAAAAATAATAGCTGTCTCTTACATACAAAGCACCGGAAATAATGCCCTGTACCTGTGCGATCCCATCTACATATACCAGTCCTCTTACCCTGGCAGAAAGGAACTGCCTGTAATTAAGTTCTCTTTTTTGCATCTCCCCGCTTGTTCCGTCTACAATCACATATCCGTTCACCACTGCCTCATCCCGGATCTCGACCCTCCTTTGTGGATTAAGCGGCAATAAATAAATCCCGGAAGGATATTCGAGTTGCGCTTTTTCTTTAACCACCACCGTATCGCGTGCAAACACCTGAAGGGAACCCCGGAAACCGGATCCGATCACAACTGAAGGGGCTATCAGCAGCACAGATTCCAATTGGCATTCTTCTCCCAGATATACCGGTGTCTCACTATATAAAATCAGGTTCCCGCTATATTTTCCCTTCACCACACCTCCCACCGGAAAAATGAGGGTCGTTTCCCGGAAAGGCTGTTTCCACACTTCCGGGAG
>JAEXFF010000104.1 GCA_023400335.1 Bacteroidota bacterium | reverse complement strand
GGGGCAAGGTGTAGAATTTGAAGCTTCAGCACCTTCGGTTGGGGAAGTCGGGGAACAATTCAGGTTAACTTATTCTCTGAATCGGAAAGGACCGAACCTGCAGGTCCCGACTTTGGAAGTATTCAATTTATTGATGGGACCGAGTACAGGTTCTTCTTCTTCTTTTTCCAGTATTAACGGTAAGGTAACGCAGAGTGTATCCTATACCTATACTTATGTTTTGGAGGGAACAAAGGAAGGAACTTTCCAGATTCCTCCGGCCACGGTAACTGTAGAGGGAAAAGAATACCGTTCGAATACCCTGTCGGTAGAAGTAGTGAAAGGAAGCGGAAATAATGCAAATCGTTCCGGCAGGAGAGGGGAACCGGCAGAGCAGTCGGAAGGGAATGTGGCCGTCAATGAGAATAATCTGTTCGTAAAGGTGGATGTCAGCCGGCGAAATTTGTATATAGGTGAAAGTTTGGTAGCTACGATAAAAGTTTATTCAAAGGTCAATCTGGTCAGTTTTGGAAGAATGAAATTCCCTTCTTTCGACGGATTTTTGGCGGAAGATATCCCTACTCCCCAGCAAATAGAGCTAGTAAGGGAAACATACAACGGGGAAATATACAAAGTAGGCGTACTGCGGAAAGTGTTGTTGTTTCCCCAGCATACCGGAGAGATAACGATTGAACCGTTTGAAGTAGAATGTATTGTCCGTCAGCAATTGGCCAGTTCCCGTAGTTTTTTCGATGATTTTTTCGGGAATTACCGGGATATAAAGGCGTTACGTTTGAGCCGGCCTGTGAAGATTAATGTGCGGGAATTACCCGTAGCGGGAAGGCCTGCCGGATTTAGCGGAACGGTTGGGAATATTTCTATGCGGACTTCTTTGTCAGCCGATACGATACGGGCAAACGATGCTTTGACGTATAAAGTGACATTCAGTGGGGTCGGCAATCTGAAACTGTTTTCGGCCCCTGTCGTAAATTTCCCGACGGATTTTGAAAGTTATGAACCCAAGGTAACTAAAGATATTAAAACGGGAGAAAATGGTATGAGCGGGACTGTCACTTATGAATATGTACTGATACCGCGTTATGCCGGAGAGTATAGAATTCCGGCCGTAACATTCTCTTACTTTGATCCGGCAGCCCATTCCTACAGGAGCATTTCCGGGGAAAGTTATGATATACATGTACTGAAAGGAAATGTGAATACTTCCGGGGACAACACCACTGCTGTACAATCCTTTAAAAAGGAAGATGTACGGCAGTTGGGACAGGATATCCGTTTTATCCGTACGGGCGATCTGCAACTGCGGCCTAAAGGAGGGAATTTCTTCGGGACAACAATTTATTGGCTGGCCTTTATCATTCCTTTCCTGCTTTTCGTTATCGGAGCCATCTTGAACCGGAGACGGATTGAGGCCAATGCGGATCTGGTAAGAGTGAAAAATAAAACAGCTAACAAAATGGCCCGGAAAAGAATGAAATCGGCTGCTGCAGCAATGAAAAACCGGAATACCGAGCAATTCTATGAAGAAGTGTTGAAAGCTTTGTGGGGATATGTAAGCTATAAACTGAATATTGATATGGCTGAATTGAACCGGGATAATATCAGCGATATTTTACAACGGAAATCCGTCGACAGTACATTGATTCAGGATTTTATCACCGTATTGGATACCTGCGAGTTTGCCCGTTATGCTCCGGCAGCCAACCCCAGTCAGGAAATGGATCAGGTATACGAAAATGGAATTGCAATCATTACCAAATTGGATAAGGCGATAAAATAAAGGGAAGAACCCTGAAAAAATTCGGACGATTTAGATCAAGGAGATATGAAAAGAATAGTATGGATATTGCCGTTTATAATGTGGACTTTCGGGACCTTGGCTGCTGCCGGTGAAGATTTGACTCAGCAGGCAGAACAGGAATACCGTCAAGGAAAATATCTGGAAGCGGCAGATACGTATAAAAAAATATTGGCCGGCGGACAGGAATCGGCTCAATTGTATTATAATCTGGGAAATTGTTATTATAAACTGGGTGAAAATACGCAGGCCATTTTAAATTATGAAAGGGCTTTGTTATTGGATCCCGGGGATAAGGATGCCCGTTATAATTTGCAGATGGCCCAAAGTCAGGTCGTGGATAAAATAGAAGTTTTACCTGAAATTTTCATAGTAAGGTGGTATAAATCTTTTATAAGTTATTTTTCTGCCGATCAGTGGGCTTATATTTCAGTAGCCTTGTTTATCCTTTTTCTGGGAATGGTTGCTTTGTTTTTTTATTCTACATCGGCTGGATGGAAAAAAACCGGTTTTACACTGGGTATTCTCATGTTGTTTTTTACCGTATGTTCTGTTGTTTTTACAGTGAAGCAATACAGGCGGATTACCGAACGGGATGATGCGATTGTCCTGACGCCCAGCGTTACTGTAAAGGGTGCCCCTGACAATAGCGGTACCAGTTTGTTTGTGATTCATGAGGGATTAAAAGTAAGAGTAATCGAATCACTGGGAGATTGGGTAAATATCCGTCTGGAAGATGGGAATGAAGGTTGGGTGGCTAAAAAAGATATAGAGAAAATATAAATCCGGGGAAGTCCTGCCGTTTTTTTCCGTTTAAAAAATAAAAACAGGTTTTGTAAAGACCCAAAAGGTTATTAACTTTACCCCAATAAAGAATGCCGGAGGAGAACAAAAGTATGTTTTATACGTTATTCTTCACTTTCAATGAATTCATTACATGGACAATTTTATAGTTTCAGCCCGGAAATACAGGCCGGCCAGTTTTGATACCGTAGTCGGCCAACTTTCTATCACCTCTACTTTACGGAATGCAATTGTAAACCATCAGCTGGCACAGGCATATTTGTTTTGCGGACCGCGGGGGGTGGGGAAAACCACCTGTGCCCGTATTTTTGCAAAGACCATCAATTGCCAGCATTTGCAACCCAATGCCGAGCCCTGTAATGAATGTGAATCCTGTAAAGCCTTTAATGCAGGGCGATCGTTAAATATTCACGAGCTGGATGCGGCATCCAACAATAGTGTGGATGACATCCGGGGATTGGTGGATCAGGTACGTATTCTTCCTCAGGTAGGAAGATACAGCGTTTATATCATCGACGAAGTCCATATGCTGAGTACTTCCGCTTTCAATGCTTTCCTGAAGACTTTGGAGGAACCGCCTGCTCATGCTATTTTTATTTTGGCGACTACCGAAAAGCATAAGATACTGCCTACCATTCTTTCCCGTTGTCAGATATACGACTTTAATCGGATGAAGGTAGAGGATACGGTTCGTCATCTGCAATATATTGCCGATAAAGAGGGGGTGAAAGCGGAAGAAGAAGCCTTGGATATCATTGCCCAGAAGGCTGACGGAGCAATGAGGGATGCCCTTTCGATTTTCGATCAGGTGGTGAATTTTTGCGGAAAAAACCTGACTTATACCGGAGTGATCGAAAACCTGAATGTACTGGATTATGATTATTATTTCCGTTTGACGGATTTATGCAACGAAGGAAATGTATCCGGAGCTTTTTTGCTCTTTAACGAGATTATGGAAAAAGGATTTGATGCGGCTAATTTAGTGGCGGGATTAGGAAAACATTTCCGGAACGTATTGGTGGCAAAAGATCCGGCAACGGTACAACTGTTGGAGGTAAGTGCCCGTATACGGGAGCGTTATTTAAAACAGGCGGCTGTCTGTGAAGTCGGTTTTTTGTTTGAAGCACTGAAGATTATCGAACAGTGTGAAATGCAGTACAAAATCCGGATGGAAAAACGGCTCTGTGTGGAAATTACCCTGATCAGGCTGTGTCAGATAAATGAGTTAAAAAAAAAAGTCTGAGCTTTGCTGAAGGTGGCAGCTTACTGAAAATAAAAAATTTTGACGGTAAATTCGGAACTCCGGCAACTGCCGGTTCTCCCACGGTATCTTCTCTTCCGGAAAATGCTGTAAGGGAAGAAGAAAAAAATAAACCTACCGCTTCTTTTAAACTGAAAAAAGCTTTTGCTGAATCCGCTCAGCAGTATGAAGTGAAAAAGCCTGAAACCGTGTCGGATATTTCTGTACCGCTGTCTGCTCACGATGTTTTTGACGAAGTAAAAGTGAAGGCCGTATTTGATCTGTTTATCCGTCAGGAGCGGCCTGAAACCAGCGTGAGTATTGCATTGACCTCCCACACTCCCGAAATAGAAGGGGACCGGATTATTATCCGGGCAGACAATCAGTTGCAAATCGAAAAACTGGAAGCCATCCGGCATAGTTTGCAGAATATGTTGATGCGGGAATTAAATAACGGTTCTGTTATTTTGGAAATCCGGATTTTTGAGAATGCTTCCGGAGAGGAAGAGCGCCGTCTGATTACGGCTCAGGATAAATTGGCTTATTTTATTAAGGAGAATCCTGTCGTAGCGGAAATGAGTAAACTGTTCGGCCTGGAACTGGAATAAGGGTGGGAAGAAGACTGCCGGAAACAGCTTTCGGGCAGTCTTGCAGAACATATCATTTATCCTTCTCTTTTTACATCCCTCGAATTGGCTTGCGCTGTCGGCATAATGACGATATCATTCAGGCATACATGTGCAGGGCGGGTAATGGCAAAGAGAATTGTATCGGCAATATCTTCGTTGCTCAGAGGAATCATGCCCTTATAAACATTTTTGGCTGCTTCGGCGTCTCCCTTATAACGTACCAGGGAAAATTCTGTTTCTACCATCCCGGGAGCGATGTTTGTCACTTTGATATTATGTTTCAGCATATCGGTACGCATAGCCCGGGATAGAGCGTCTACGGCGTGTTTGGTCGCGCAATATACATTTCCTCCGGGATATACTTCCTTGCCTGCTATAGAAGCAATGTTGACAATGTGTCCGCTGTTTTTTTGAATCATAAGAGGGGCTACAGCCCGGGTGATATAGAGCAAACCTTTGACATTGGTGTCAATCATCCTTTCCCAGTCGTCCACTATCCCTTCCTGAATGGGGCTCACTCCTACGGCCAGTCCTGCATTATTTACCAGTACGTCTATGTTTTTCCATTTGTCTTCCAGGCTATTAATGGCTTTTTTAACAGCTTCCGCATCGCGTACATCGAAACAAAGGGTGAGAACTTCACTTCCTTTCTTCCGGATTTCTTCGGCCAGATGCTGTAAACGGTCGTCGCGGCGGCCGGTGATGATGATATCAAATCCGGCTTCGGCGGCTTTCAAGGCTGTCGCTTGTCCGATTCCGGAAGTCGCTCCGGTAATTAAGGCTATTTTTTTCATGTTATTTGATTTTTAAATCGGTTTTAACGGTTACGAAGTTAGAGGTTTTCATGAAAATAAGAAAAATTGTGTGAAATTAAATTTGCCGGATTGATTTCCGGTCTTCCGGATTAAAAGGAGTTAAAAAGGCGGGGTGTTCCGTTTAAAATATATATTTTAGCTGAATCTTATCGGTCGTGAAACGGAAACACAGAAAAAGAGGGAATTTAAAGTATAAATCATCCGTAAGCCGGAAAGACAGGTGGAATTTATAAACATAGAGTAATAATGTACAGGGAGATACAAATCAGGATAAAACCGGAAGAAGCGGCGGATGGAGAGACCCTGCGGAAATGTGTGGCCAGGGAAGCGGGAATAGCTGTGGAACGTATCCGGCATATCGATATTTTGAAGAGGGCAGTGGATGCCCGGCAGCGTCAGGTGGTGTTTCAAATGGGGTTGGGAGTACATATCGACAGAATGGAAGAGCGGGAAAAGGTTTTTAAACCGGCTTACCGGGACGTTTCTTTGGCCAGACCGGTGATTGTCGTAGGAGCAGGACCGGCCGGTTTGTTTGCCGCTTTGCGTTTGATAGAAAGGGGATACCGTCCGTTGGTGCTGGAAAGGGGAAAAAAGGTAGAAGAACGCCGGCGGGATTTGGGGCAACTTTATAAAACCGGGCAGGTGAATCCGGATTCTAATTTTGGCTTTGGAGAGGGAGGAGCCGGTACTTTTTCAGATGGTAAACTATATACCCGTTCCAAAAAGAGGGGAGATGTGCAAAGGGCTTTGGAAATATTGGTATATCATGGGGCTGATCCTGCAATACTGATCGATTCTCATCCCCATATCGGAACAGATAAACTTCCCGGAGTAATTGTAAACATCCGGAAGACGATAGAGGCCTGCGGGGGGGAGGTGCGTTTTCAAACCCGTGTGACGGATATTGTTCTGGAAGGTAAACGGATAAAAGGAGTTAGGGCCGGGCAGGAAGAGATTTATGCCGGTCAGGTAATACTGGCTACCGGGCATTCTGCCCGGGATGTATACCGTATGTTGCAGGCCCGTTCCGTCTATATGGAGCCTAAGGATTTTGCTGTAGGACTGCGGTTGGAGCATCCGCAGCAGCTTATCGATCGCATACAATATCACCGGAATGAGGGAAGGGGACAATGGTTACCGGCAGCGGAATACAATTTTGTCACCAATATTGCCGGCAGGGGTGTATATTCTTTTTGTATGTGTCCCGGCGGAGTTATTGTTCCGGCTGCTACGGGTCCGGAACAGCAGGTGGTGAATGGAATGTCGTCTTCTGCCCGGAATACCCCCTGGGCAAATTCGGCTATGGTCACGGCTATTGGACGGGAAGAGCTGGAACAAATGCATTATTCGGGATTGTTTGGGGGTATGGAGTTGCAGGAAACTTTAGAGAAAGAAGCTTGGCGGCAGGGTGGAGGAAACTTGCAGGCACCGGCCCAGGTTCTGACGGATTTTTTGGCGGGTAAATACAGCAATCATTTGCCCCGGGTATCGTATAAACCGGCAGTGAACAGCTCTCCTTTACACGAGTGGTTACCGGAACTGATTTCCAGCCGATTGAGGGCAGGGCTTCTTTCTTTCGGAGCAAAGGCAAGAGGTTTCCTGACTTCGGAAGCTGTATTATTGGGGATAGAAACCCGGACTTCTGCCCCTTTGAAAATTGTAAGAATGTCCGACCGTTTGAGGCATGTGGAAATTGAAGGGCTCTATCCTTGTGGAGAAGGGGCCGGATACGCTGGGGGAATAATTTCAGCAGCTATGGATGGGGAGAAATGTGCAGAGGGTATTATATAGTGAAAAAATTAAAAAAAAAACGATTTTTTTTTTGAAAACTTTGACATCCTGGATAAAATATATACATTTGCCTAGAGAGAAAGGTTATAAAAATTCTAACCCTAAAAAATTATATTATGAATAAAGCACAATTGATTGACGCTATTGCTGAAAAAGCAGGTTTGACAAAGGCAGACTCCAAAAAAGCTTTAGAAGCTTTTATTGAAACAGTAGGTGATGCACTGAAGAGCGGTGATAAAGTTGCATTGATCGGATTCGGTTCTTTCTCTGTATCTGAAAGAAGCGCAAGAAGCGGTAGAAATCCTCAGACGGGTAAAGCTATCACAATTCCTGCTAAGAAAGTGGTTAAATTTAAAGCTGGGGCTGAATTGGCAGAAAAATGCTAAAAGCAAAACAAGATAAGAAAAGGGGCCGCCTGAAAAGTAATTTTTAAGGGCCCCTTTTTTTATGCCTCAAGATCTTGTACAGAGATCTGTATCGGTTTAGCTTTAAATGGATATTTCTCTTTATCTTATACGGATTTACTGGTGAAAAAATGGAAGAAAAACAAATTAAACCCTGGAAAATATTGCAGTCGGAGTATCTTTTTAAAGAACCCTGGTTTACTGTCAGAAGGGATAAGGTAGAACTACCGAACGGGAGTGTAATTCCTTCTTATTATGTATTGGAATACCCTGCGTGGATTTGTGTCCTTGGGGTAACACGGGAGGGAAAGTTATTGATGGAAAGGCAGTATCGGCATGGTTTGGGGCAGGTTGCCTATGAGTTGTGTGCAGGCGTGGCAGAGGATTCGGATATTTCTTATAAAGAAGCGGCCCGCCGGGAATTGTGGGAGGAAACGGGTTATGGAAAGGGACATTGGGAAGAATATATGGT
>JAEXFF010000063.1 GCA_023400335.1 Bacteroidota bacterium | reverse complement strand
GTGCGGACCTCCGATCACAAATTTTCCTGTAGGATTTACATACAGAATCAAATCCTTGTCAAACAAAGCTTGTACCCGCTTCGGCAACCGCGCTTTTACCCGGGGCAACAAAATATCTGTAATATCTTTTTTAATCCATTCCACCATAGCCTTATCGGCTTTTAACTGAGCCTCCTCCGTCTCATTGGCCGGACGGATAAAATCATCATGCTGAGTAGAAATCACAATCGTATGAATACGCTGAGGTTTTCCGTTATCTCCGTATTGTACGGTAACCTGCGATTTTGAATCCGGACGTAAATAATTCATCAATTGCCCCTCTTTCCGTACCTGCGCTAATTCGCTCAACAGGATATGCGCCAGTTCCAAAGAAAGAGGCATATAGTTATCCGTTTCATTACATGCATAGCCAAACATCATCCCTTGGTCTCCGGCTCCCTGCTCCATAGGATCATCCCGTACAACTCCCCGGTTAATGTCCGGCGACTGTTCGTGAATGGCACTGAATACGCCGCAACTATTTCCGTCGAACATATACTCACTTTTAGTATAGCCGATCTCATTGATTACCTCCCGTGCAATCTGCTGCACATCTACATAAGTTTTTGTTTTAATCTCTCCCGCAATCACTGTTTGTCCGGTGGTAACCAAAGTTTCACAAGCCACCTTCGCATCCGGATCATAAGCGATAATCTTGTCTAAAATAGCATCGGAAATCTGATCTGCCACTTTATCCGGATGACCTTCCGATACTGACTCTGAAGTAAATAAATAGCCCATAATTTAATCCATTTGTTCATTGAAAACTGAAAAATATTCCCAATTCTCCAATTATAAATTAATAAAACAGGAAAGGCTATGGATGGTTGAATACACAAACTGTATGCGTTTTAGCAATTTTTTCCCGTGGTTGCAATCAGCCAAATCCTTCCACAATTAACGCCACAAAAGTACGACAATAAAAAGAAAAAAGAAAGAGAAAAGAAAAAAGTCTTACACAATAATAAACAAGACGGGAAAAAGAAGACATAAAAAAAGCTGCCAAAATATTTCAGCAGCTTTTTATATTCACATAACTTTCTTACTTAGTCGGATCTGCTTTTTTAACATTTGACCAACCTACTAAAATCAGAATAAAAGCGATCAAATTTAAAATCGGAGTAACTACGGCTAAAATAACGGTTATCATTAAAATATAACCGATCAAATTTAATAAATAAGCTGTATAAAGACTGGAAACCCCACCTCTGGCACTTGCCGGGAAAGTTGTAGATTTCTTTAAGGCAGAAAAGGCTATTACACATAAAATACAACCTATAATATTTAAAATACCACTGATAATACTTCCTACAACAGTTCCTAAAAACGGCACAATAGAAAGAATAATGGAGACTCCGGCCCCGATAATTAATAAAATGGCAGCCGTTTTTACCTTAGAAACAGCAGCAGCATCCTGAGGTTCCAATATACTCTGAAACTGCCCCAATCCCATAATGTACAATACATATCCTAAAATTGTAGCTAAACCAGCCAATACTGCTATCCATAAGGCAGCCCCAAGACTTCCTGAAAAAGCAGCTATAGCAGCTACGATCCCTCCGACAATACCTGAAAGAGAAAATAATAATACACCATTAAAAACTTTGGCAGTAGAATTTTTCCATACATTAACATTCATTTCCATAATAATAAAGATTTAAGAGTAAGTATTCTATTTATATCTATAAATACACAAATGTGTGGGAAAGATAGGAATTTTTTTATAAAAAAAACTAATTTTAAGTAAGAAAATCCATCTTCTCTCCCGAGTATACTCTTTCATTTTTTTAACAAACTATGATTATCAAGACAAATTCCTTACCTTTGGCACAAAATCTAAACTATGGCGTGGGTATATAATATTGGTATTTTAATTTATACAACTGCAATCCGGCTCGCGGTTCCTTTCAATGAAAAAGCGGCTTTATGGATAAAAGGAAGAAGAAATATCCGGGAAAAGATAAAGCAAATTCCAAGAGGTAGAGAGCGGCTTGTTTGGTTTCATGCAGCTTCTTTAGGAGAATTTGAACAAGGAAGGCCTGTTATGGAAGCTTTAAAACAGTCAGAACCCAATACCCGCATTTTATTGACATTCTTTTCTCCTTCCGGTTATGAAGTGCGGAAAAATTATGCGGGTGCCGATTATATTCTCTATCTCCCTGCAGATACACCCTCAAATGCGCGTTTTTTCATCCGTTATCTTAAACCTGATACGGCTTTATTTATTAAATACGAATTTTGGTACAATTATCTTTCTGAATTACATAAACAACACATTCCGACTTATTTATTTTCGGCAATTTTTAGGAAAGAACAGCCATTTTTCAAGAATTGGGGAGGCTTACACCGGAAAATGCTACATTTTTTTACCCGTATTTTTGTACAGGATGAAGAATCTGTGCGGCTGCTTTCGGGAATCGGTATCCGGAATGTACAATCAACAGGAGATACACGTTTCGACCGGGTAAAACAGATTGCAGAAAATGCCCGGGATATTGAAAGAGTCCAAAAATTTCTGAACGGCTCTCCGGCTGTAATATGCGGAAGTACCTGGCCGCCCGACGAAACATTGCTCTTAGATTACATCAACAGGTATACGGGTAATTATAAATGGATATTGGTCCCGCACGAAACAGGAGAAAATCATATCAAGACAATATTGGAAAAATGTCAAAAACGGATTTGCCGTTATACAGATGAAAAAGCAGTTACTTCAAATGCGGAAGTATTAATTATTGATTGTATAGGTCTCTTATCCTCTATCTACCGATATGGCAGGATTTCCTATATCGGAGGAGGTTTCGGAGTGGGTATACACAATACACTGGAAGCAGCTGTATATGGAATCCCGGTTATATTTGGCCCCAAATATCAAAAATTCAAAGAAGCCATCCGCCTCATTGAAACCGGAGGAGCTTTCAGTATACATACAAGCGAACAACTCCGCCAATTATTGGACCAGTTTATAAAAAATCCCCAGACCGCTGAAGCAGCAGGACAAAAGGCTTTGGAGTACGTAAACAGTCAATTAGGAGCCACCGGAATGATTATGCAATCTGTATTATCCAAAGAGTCCCGGACATAATAGCATTTAGGTGTAAGGTTGATCAGCAATCCTGCAGTTCGGACTAGAACAGAACCATGGGTTATTCTATTCCCTCAGTTAAAGAAATGTCAGCTAATTCTGTCAGAAAGTCTTCCTCAAAAGGACTCCGGACTATTTCAGGTTCGGATCCATTTTCTACAAATTCCTAAAATCATAAGGAGGATTGAATATCCCTTTCTCCGTAATAATAGCCGTAATCAGCCGATGATCTGTCACATCAAAAGCCGGATTATACACCTTTATATTTTGAGGAGCCATTCTCTTCGTATACCATTTTTCCGTAACTTCTTCCGATGGACGTTCTTCTATGACAATAGCATCCTGATCCGGACAATCCGGATCGATTGTCGCAATCGGTCCTAAAACATAAAACGGGATACGATAATAACTTGCCAGAATAGCTACTCCCGAAGTCCCGATTTTATTTGCTGTATCTCCATTGGCAGCAATCCGGTCACATCCTACCAGCACCGCCTGTACTTTGCCTTCAGCCATCAGACGGGAAGCCATATTATCACATATTAAAGTCACATCTACCCCTGCCTTTTGTAATTCGTAGGCTGTCAAACGGGCTCCCTGTAACAAAGGACGGGTTTCATCTGCATATACAGCAAAACCATAGCCCTTTTCCTGACCCAAATAAATGGGAGCCAAAGCTGTTCCATATTCTGATACGGCTAAATGTCCTGCATTACAATGCGTCAATATACCCATTCCCGGTCGCAATAAACTCAAGCCCAATTCTCCTATACGACGGCAAGCAACGGCATCTGCCTCCCGTATGGCTTCCGCTTCCTCCCAAAGTTTTTGTTTTATTCTTTCTACCGGCTCTTGCCGATAGGCTAAAGCACATTTTTCCAGTCTCTCTAACGCAGCGAACAAATTTACAGCCGTTGGACGAGAACCGGCCAGATAATTTTTTAACATTGTAAACTGCCGGAAAAAAGTTCCGAAATCTTCGGTTTGAATTCTTCCAGCACATAAAGCCAATCCATAAGCAGCAGCTATCCCGATAGCAGGAGCCCCTCTTACCTTCAGTAAGTAAATAGCTTCCCATATCTCTTCCGGCGACCGCAATTCCAAATAAACTTCCTTGCCTGGTAATTGTGTCTGATCGATAATGATCAATACCTTCCGCTTATAATCTCCCTTTACCGTTACCAGATCAAAAATGGTATTCATGATTCAAATTTTTTCCGAAGAGCCGACAGTTCAAGCCGCTGCTCCGGTGTAAAAGAAATAGCCGTATCCTTCCGGCAGGCAACCAAATGCATAATCTGACAATACGTTTCCAAATTCTCCATCTTCCAGTAAGCTTCCTCTACATTAGTTCCCCAGGTAATAGCCCCATGTCCTTGCATTAAAAGTGCATTCCGCCCGGCAGATAATTCTTCAATATACTCCACAATCAAAGGAGAACCGGGAAGAGCAAAAGGAACCATACCGATATCCCCCAAGAAAATCTCAGCTTCTGCCATAGTTCCTAAGGGCGGTAATTGCCCACAAAGGGCATAGGAAGTAGAATAAGGCGGATGAGCATGTACGCAAGCTTTTGCCTTGCTATTCTTGCGCATTACAGCCAGATGCGTTTTTATCTCACTGGTAATCCGACGCTTACCCGCAATTTGTTTTCCTGACGGATCAACCATACACAGATCCTGAGGCTGCATACTTCCCTTTGACATATAGGTCGGCGTACAAAGAATATATTCATCACTTAAACGAACACTGATATTTCCTCCATTTCCATCTACATATCCCCTCTTCCACATCCTTCTTCCCAAATCACACACTAATCGTTTCAGCCGTTCCGTTTCCTCTGTATAGAATATATCGACATGAACAAATTTTTCCATTTCTCTTTTACTCTTCCTTTTTATACGTAATTTGATTAAAATGAAGTTATAGAAAATACCTATACTTACAGAAAAGCGGAGTATTTAATCTCCTTATATCCTCTTTGTATAGAAAAGACTAAAAGATTTCTTTCCTGGATTATAAAGAAGCGTTTTTTAGAGCAAATACCCCCATTTGTCACGGATTAATAAAGGTTTATCTATACAGAACACGTAATTACTCTTTTCAGCCTAATATCCTTTATTAAAAAAACTTTTCGGACAACTGATAAAGTATGAATACATTATTTTAACCAGGATCTCAAAGTTTCCATAATATCCTGCCTGGTAATTTCTTCAAAATGTTTAATACGACAAGAATGATCCATATCTGCTTTAACATATTTCCGGCACTTACTGTTTTCTTTCAGATCCACAGCCGTAGCTCCCCAAGGGTCTAAACCTCCGTAAATAAACAACATTTTTTCGGCATCGGTCTGAAGCCAACGATTGATATCTTCCATCTGCTGTTCATTAAAAGGCTTTTGTTCCACTCCACGGGGCATTGTAAAAGCAAAGGTAATATTTTCTTTATCCGGCAAATATTTCTTAAAAGGTTTCACTTTATAATCATACATTCCGATTTCTGTCAATGCTGCATAGAAAAAGGGCTGCTGTTCAATAATATGCTTATCTTCGAAAAAAGAAGGTCCGGAAACTTCCATCAGCTGATTATACAGGGCCTCTATTCCGTCTTCTGCTAAAGGAATATCGGAACATTTATGCCCCCATTGCCAGAAAGCAAACGGATACTCCAGTATCATCAATTGTACAGCCCTTCTGATCCCCCCCACTATTTCAAATGTATAGTTCTTTTCCTGAGCATACTCTTCTACCAAAGGTATCAAACTGTCGATTTTCTGAAAACATACAACCTGAAAATCTTTTATATCCCAATGGCAAGTATTCCGCTCATCATTCCCGAATAAAAATTTTCCAACCCCAACTTTTGAAGTACCTGCCTTATCCAAAAATTTAGCAAGCCGGGGATCTACATATTTTAAATTTAACGGGGCTACATAAGGTACACTGACATCCACATCCTCAGGATAAAAATAACGATGAAAAATCGTCGTCTGTCCCCCTTTACTTATACCCGTTGAAATCCATTTTACTTCCGGATAAATATTCTCCTTAATGGCCTGAATAACTTCATGCTGGTCAGCAGCAGCCTGCTTTATTGTCAGGTACTCCCAGGGAATTCCTCCTTCAGGCACACTGTGATCAAAAAAACGATGCTCTATCGTCAATTGGTTTCCATTCAATAGCTGGGCCAACTCTCCTGCTTGCGGCGACCAGATATTATATCCCTGTAATTCAACAATTACAGGAGCTTTTGCTCTGTTTTTATGTCCCAACAAAACCTTTTGCTTAAATTTTCCAACTTCCGGACGGGTATGGTCTATAGGTTGTTCATACCAAAATTCATAATATTCATCAAAAGAATCAATATCCATCTTTTTAATGTCACTGATTTCTTTGATTTGTTGTAATTTTTCCAAGATACCACTTTGGCCCCAAGCAATAAGGGAACCTAAAAACAAGAATAATAAACTGATAAAAACTTTTTTCATCATCTCTGTAAAATTTTAAAGACGCAAGATATAAAATATAATCAGAATATAAGTGAGGTTTATAAAGTTTATCACATTACGACATTTATTTTCAACATCAACACTATGCTGTTTAAGTCCGTGACAATAAATTCTTTTGCAAGGGAATCCGGACCGGATTCCTCTGCACTTTCAACTGTTGAGAGCAAGAGAGTCCGGACGTTTTAGCCTTCCTGATCATTTGGTAAAATCATTTTATAAACGGATATTTGTACAGCCAAATAATTAAATCCTTAAAAGGCTGACAGGATTGAACAGCCTTATTTTATGAAACAGGAATCTGTTGTATGAAATACTTTAAACGTTTTAAAGAACATTATACAGCCATTATCCGATTAGGCATTCCCATTGTAATCGGTCAACTGGGTATTGTCATTGTAGGATTGGCTGATAATATTATGGTAGGACATTACGCCACATCCGACCTGGCAGCTGCATCCTTTGTAAACAGTGCTTTCAATATACCGATTTTATTCGGGCTTGGATTTTCCTACGGACTGACCCCCCTGGTGGGACAATTTTTCGGCCGGAAAGACAAATTTAAAATCGGGCAGCTATTACGGAACAGTTTGCTGGTAAACGGTTGTATGGGTGTTTTACTCACTTTGCTGATGTGGTTTTTTTACCTGAACATTGAAAAAATGGGCCAGCCGGCAGAACTTCTTCCCTTAATCCGTCCTTATTTTCTTTTGCACCTGGCTTCCCTGATTTTTGTCATGTTATTCAATTCCTTTAAGCAATTCTCCGACGGGATCACCGATACCCGGACTCCTATGTATATTATGATATCTGCTAATATTTTAAATATTGCCGGTAATTATATCCTTATCTACGGGAAATTAGGAGTAAATCCGATGGGAGTTGTCGGTGCAGGCATCTCTACTTTATTATCCCGAATACTCATGTTTTTCGCCTTTGCTTTTCTCTTTTACCGTCATCTCTCCTATCGTCCTTATCTCGTAGGTTATAAACGCAGTCGCTACAACCGTTCTGATATTATTTCTTTAAACAGGATGGGATGGATGATCGGACTTCAGATGGGACTTGAAAATGGTCTTTTCAGTGTTACAGGCATCATGATCGGCTGGCTGGGCAGCATTGCACTGGCAGCTCACCAGGTTGTCGTGGCTATTTCTACTTTAGGTTTTATGATTTACTATGGAGTTGGAGCCGCTATTTCGGTCCGGGTAAGCAACTTTTTCGGAAGAGGGGACATCCGAAATGTCCGTGCAACGACAACTGCAGGTTATCATATTATCCTTTGTTTAGCCTTTCTCGCTTCCTGCTTATTCCTGTTCTCCCGTAATACTATCGGCTATCTTTTCACCGATTCAGCAGAAGTTTTACAAGTGGTATCCGTACTTATGTTTCTGCTTTTAGCTTTTCAATTCGGTGATTCTTTACAAATTACATACGCAAATGCTTTAAGAGGTATGGGAGATGTTGTTTCTATGGCTATCATTTCTTTCATCGGCTATTTCCTCATTGCATTGCCCGTCTGTTATATATGCGGATTTGTTCTCCAATGGGGCATTACCGGCGTATGGTTAGGCTATCCGGTGGGTCTGACGCTGACCGGACTGATGCTCTGCGCCCGTTTTTATTATATGACCCGGAAAGCAAATAAAAGATAATGAAGTTAAGGGAGACCGTCACACCTGAATCCAAATCCCATAAATCTCCCTCAAAAGCATAGTGAACTATAATAGTCCAACAGAACGAACGGGTCCCCGGAAAAAATACTGCAAAATTCTGCCGGTTTGTTATGACTTATTCCATATAATCAAAACAACAGACATTTCTTCCGCCGGCAGATCTATGCCGGGAATATATTGAAATTATATATTCTCAAGGTTTCAATTTCAATAGAGAATGAATTTTTTGATAGCCTTCTGCCCTGTCTTGAAATAAAACAGTATGAAATCCTAAAGCGGATGCGGTTTCTATGTTTGCTTTCAGATCATCTATAAAAAGAGACTCCTCTGCCCGGAGACCGTAAGTATCCAGTAAAGTATGATATATAGCTTCATCCGGTTTTACTTGTTTTACTAAACCTGAAATAATCTGTCCGTCAAAGTACTGAAATACCTTTCTCCTTTTTAAATAATCGTAAAATTCCACCGACATATTGGATAAACAATACAATTTATATTGCAAATTGGCCAGATGTTCAATCAAAGCTACCGTTTCCGGAATATCTGTTAAAGAATGCTTTATAAATTCCACGAGCTCCCGGCACTGTGTTTCAGAATAACCGGAAAAAGCAGACATTTGAAGAATAATTTGTTCTTCAGTCACCATACCCCGATCAAATTCTATCCAATAATCCTGAAAAAAATGGTTTTGAAAAAGTTTCTGCGGTAAATTTAAATCTCCTTGAAATTCCTTTTCTATCTTCTTCGGACTCCAGTCTAAAACAACTCCTCCCAAATCAAAAATTATATTTTTCATCCCATTAAAAATTTAAAACATCTGCATGCATAACCCTATACTCGTTTGCAAAAGTAATAGAATCCCTTTGATTATTTCTTTTTATATTCCAAATATTTAAACAAAACCTCCCCTTTATAAGCCTTCCCATTTATATATTATACGCTCTTCGCAGCACTTTGAATACGTATAAAAACGTATTTGTTAATCATTTTTTAAAATGCATTTTTGTAAAATGGAATAAAGCGAAGTTTGAACAATTGTAACAGATTGTTTTTCAGAAAATTATATTTTTATTCAGCCGTAGGGGAACAAATTAAAAACCATTCCCGCAAGAAGAAGAGAATATAAATTGAATCGTTTTAGCCAACAGGAAGTAGGAATAGGTAAAATTCCAAGGGATAGTACATTTTTACTGAAGAACAAAAAAGGATAAAATAAAAGAAAGTTTGAATAACTCCCTAACAGGTAAATTTAAACAGCAGGATTTAAAATTGAGATTTATGAGAAATTATTTTGTATCGTTTTGCATATTGATTGGCCTATGTTTAAGTATAAGTTCATGTGGTTCCAAAACAAGTAAAAAGGGAGGTTTACAGGGAGAAATCACGCTCTCAGGCGCCTTTGCCTTATATCCTTTAGTCGTCAAATGGGCGGAAGAATTCAAAAAAATAAACCCCGATGTCAGAATTGATATTTCCGCCGGAGGCGCAGGGAAAGGAATGACCGACGCTCTGGCTAAAGTAGTTGATTTAGGTATGGTTTCCAGAGAAATATACCCTCCGGAACTGGAAAAGGGAGCTATCGGCTTTGCCGTAGCAAAAGATGCTGTCATCCCGACCATCAACGAAAAGAACCCGGCATTGGAGGTTCTTTTAAAGACGGGCCTTACCCGGGAATCTGCTGAAAAATTATGGATCACAAATGAATATACAACCTGGGAACAACTAAGCGGTACGCCGGGCGAAACCCCTGTACACGTCTACACCCGTTCCGATGCCTGCGGAGCAGCTGAAACCTGGGCCTTATGGATGAATAAAAAACAAGAAGACCTGAACGGAACAGCCGTATTCGGTGACCCGGGCGTAGCGATGGCCGTACAGAAAGATATTTTAGGAATCGGATTAAATAACATTTCTTACGCCTATGACGAAAAAACCCGTAAACCCAATCCGGGAATACTGGTTTTACCTATAGATGTAAACAGGAACGGTAAAATCGATCCGGAAGAATTATTCTATGACACCAAAGATCAGTTAATCCAGGCCATTGCCGGAGACCGTTACCCCTCCCCGCCTGCCAGGGACCTCTATCTGGTTTCCAACGGAGTACCCACGAAACCTGAAGTCGTAGCCTTTTTAAAATTCATACTGACAGAAGGACAGAAATATAATGTTCCTGCAGGTTATATCGGGCTCTCAACCGAAAAATTGGAGAAAGGCTTATCTTTATTAAAGCAATAAACAATTCCCCCAGGAATGAATATTCGGATTCTGAAAGATAAAACAGCTAGCGGGTTCATGTTTTTCCTGACCGTCATCTCCTTACTACTTGTATTTGTAATGGGGATCGGTTTGTATTTAAAATCAGCTCCGGTTTTCGAAGAACATACGCTGAAAGAGTTGTTG
>JAEXFF010000059.1 GCA_023400335.1 Bacteroidota bacterium | reverse complement strand
ATGTAGATGAAGGGAAATCATGGAGTATTAAAACTAAAATTGCCGATTTGGGAGAGGAGCTTTTTAAAGAAAATTACATGCTCTTTGATAGAAAAGTACTGGATAAATTCAACGATAAAAGTTTTTTGAAAGCCTATCAGCGTTTTCTGCAAAATATTGTGCATACGTATGAAAAAGAATTGACCGGTATTAGTCAAAAAGCAATCGGTATTATTGAGGAAAATCAACTGGAACTGAGAGATTTCCGGAACGGGAAAACGGGATGTGTATCTCATTTTTATAAAATCCGGGAGAAAAAGTTCGACGAATTGACTCAAACTGTCAGAGAAGGTATAGACAATATTGGGTATTGGTATTCAAAAACCTGCAAATCTGAAGTTAAAGAAAAAATTGAACTTATTTTTCCGCAACTTAATCCTTTATTAGGACATTGTGTCCGCCTCTATGACAGTCATTGCAAATGTTATTTATCTGCCCGGCATTTATTAGCCAATCTCTATCAATTAGGGATTCTGAACGATCTTTACCGGAAAGTAAGAGAATATTGTGAAGAAAAAAATCTGATGTTATTGAGTGATACGACCTTTATTCTCAATACGCTGATAGAAGGGAATGATACTTCTTTTTTATTTGAAAAAGTAGGAAATTATTACAAACATCTGATGATAGATGAGTTTCAGGATACTTCTTCCATGCAATGGCGAAATTTTCGTCCTATAGTGGTAAATTGCCTGTCGGAAGGAAATAAAGCTTTGATCGTAGGGGACGTGAAACAAAGTATTTATCGTTGGAGAAATGGAGACTGGAGTCTGCTTGCCGGAGGTGTTGAAAAAGAATTCCGGCAATTGGGTACGAAGAATATAGTATTGCAAAACAATTGGCGGAGTACGCGTGAAATTGTCGATTTCAATAACCTGTTTTTTCAGGAAGCTTCGGTAGAACTAAAAAACATATATGACGAATCTGCAGGGGAGGAGAATCCCTGGTCTGCTTCTATTGAAGCGGCTTATGAAAAAGGAGAGCAGAAAGTTCGGAATAAACGGAATGGATATGTAGATATTTTCTTCGGTCCCTCCAAAAAGGAAGAAAATTGTAATGAGGAGATTATGGGTTCTGTAGTGGATATTCTGCTGGATATCTTAGACAGAGGAGGACAGTCAAGGGATATCGTCATTTTGGTCAGAAGTGGAAAAGAGGGGGCTTTTGTCGCCCGGTATTTGATGGAGTACAATAAAACGTCTTTACGGAAAATAAATTTTATATCGAATGATTCCCTTTATGTCTGGACTTCTCCTTATGTAAAATTCTTAATATCCGTATTGCGTTATATTGTAGAGCCTTTCGATCCTGTAAATAAAGCAAATCTCCTGTATTTTTATTACTCATTTGTCAAAATTCAACCGGAAGAGGAACTGGATCGTATTTTTAAAGCGGTAGAGGAAGATAATTTATTTCATTTTTTACAAACGGATTTCGATATCAATACGGGTAAAATAATGTCCTATTCTCTTTATGAAACGGTCGAAGCCATAATTGATAAATTTTCTCTAAAAAATAGGAGAGAAGAAATACCTTATTTAATCGCTTTTCAGGATATTGTATTTGACTATGAAGCGAATAATTCCAACAATATAAATTTATTCCTGGAATGGTGGGAAAAAGAACAGGCAAAGAGAGTATTGACGACTTCGGAGGAATCGAATGCTGTCCGTATACTGACCATACACAAATCCAAAGGACTGGAATTTGAATATGTAATACTTCCTTTTTGCAGCTGGGAGCTCGATAGTACGCGGCCAGTCAGGAGAATTTGGTGTACAAATCACGAGAAAGGATTTGATATACTGGAATATGCTCCTTTAAATTATTCTTCGAAACTGGCAGATACCTTTTTTAAAGAAAGTTATTTTGACGAGCATTTGAAAGCGTTTGTAGACAATCTTAATTTGTTATATGTGGCATTGACACGTGCCAAAAAAGAACTTTATGTCCGTCCTTATACACCTAAAATCAACAAAGACGGAAGTGTATCCCTTGCAGATATAGGCGCTTTTATTTACCGGGTACTGGGAAAGTTGAAAGAAAATCAAAATCCTTTTTTCTTTCAGGACGAAAGTATAAATGTCCGGTATGGTAAGAAAGAAAGAATTGCTGAGAAAGGAAAGGAAAGCAAACCTCTGAGCTTGGAAAATTATCCGGTATACGATCCGGAAGAAAGAATTTGTGTAAAATATAAATTTATAGATTATACTTCCCCCGAACGTCCGGAATTATTGCCGGTAGATGAGGGAAAATTGTTGCACGGGATTTTTAAATCTATTCAGTATAGCGGGGATGTGGAAAAAGCTGTCAAAGAAGCTTATCTTTCCGGATTTATTTTGAAAAAGGAAAGAGAGGTATTTTGTCAGAAGATCCGTTCTTACATCGACAAACCGGAGGTAAAAGAATGGTTTGATCCCAAATATAAAGTGATAAACGAACGGAACATTCTTTTTCATTCGGGTTCCCGTTTAAGGCCGGACCGTGTTCTTTTAGACGGAAATACGGTGTATGTAATTGATTATAAATTCGGAATAAAAGAGGATAAGAGCTATCTCCAGCAAATTCATTATTATTGTTCTGCTTTACGGCAGATGGGTTATAAAAAAGTGAAGGGATATATCTGGTATGTAAATCTGGAGAAAATAGTGGAAACAGCGTAAAAGGAAAGAGGACGAAATAAGTGATTTCTATCGCTCTTTCCCTTTTAATAAGATCAATATTTTCTTTCAGAACGGAAGCCCCGGTTATTAAAATTACCCCGGTTATTATTATTTCTCGGACGGTCTGTTCTCGGTTTGGCAACATTTACATTGATTACTTTACCGTCGTATTCTACCTGATTTAATTCGTCGATGGCTTTCTGTCCTTCTATATCATCCGGCATTTCAACAAATCCGAAACCTCTGGATCTGCCACTTTCTCTATCCATAATTACTTTTGCTGAAGAGATTTCTCCATATTCTCCGAATAAATCTCTTAAATCGCTGTCATTTACAGCATAACTCAAATTTGAAACATAAATGTTCATTTCACTAAAAAATTTTGATTAATAAAAATATAGATGAGTTTGAAAGCTAGAAGGAAAGTCTGCTTAACGATACATTAAAAATGAAGGCAAGAACTTTAATACAAACTAATTCAATTCTCAAATACACCACAAAGGTAGGAT
>JAEXFF010000031.1 GCA_023400335.1 Bacteroidota bacterium | reverse complement strand
CGCGTATATACTTTCTCAATTCTTTTTTCTCCATTTCATCTGAATTTAATCCTCAGCATTCTATTTTTTATACGGAAATTATGTTCCAAACTGCTGTACAACCTCTCTTTTTAACTATACAGCCGTTCCCTTAAATAACCAATCAACATTAATCATCGGATTCCAGAATTGTAATAATTTCAATCCAAACAGATCACAGAAATCTAAAAAGCCGATAAACTTCCCTATTTTTCTCCTCCCCTTTAACTGTATCCTTTTCACCCTTTATTCGCTCACGCCTTTAAACATTCAAACATTTGAACAATTACACACATATACATTGACCCTCTCATCCCATATTATTCACCTGTTCCAGCTTTTCTTTATCGATAATTTTTATTTTTTTCCCTTCCAGTTCTACGATTCCTTCACTGGCGAAATGGGAAAGGGTACGGATAGCGTTGGCGGTAGTCATATTGGATAAATTGGCCAGATCTTCCCTTGTCAAACATACTTTTAATGTTGCATTATCTGTTTCATAACCATAAGTATCTTTTAATACCAGCAAAGCTTCTGCCAAACGTCCCCGTATATGTTTCTGGGTAAGGGTCACGGTGCGACGGTTGGAAAAACCAAGATCTGTGGCGAGAGCACGGATAATATTCATGGCAAACTCTGGGTTTGTCCGGACAATATCAAATATCAATTCTGTTCTGATACGGCAGACAATCGAATCTTCCAGAGCCTCTGCGGATGCAATATGCATTTCCTCCGCAAAAAAAGCCCTGTAACCAATAAACCCGATAGGCTTTGCCATCCGGACGATCTGCTGCCGTCCACCGATACCGTCTTTAAAAATTTTGACTTTCCCGCTTACAAGGCATAACAACCCGATTGGCATCCGGCCTTCCAGATAAATCAAATCCCCCTTTTTATAAGAAATACAAATGGTCGTTTCCGTAATTTGCTGTTTTACCTTTTTGTCGAGCTCCGACAGCAAAGAATGAGGACTTTCAATGCATATCTGACATAAATTATAATGAAGATCTGGATCGTTGATAATTTGCATAATTAACTGTTTAAAAAGGTACTCTCCTACCACGACCGAAAGCTTTTTTACTCACCTTCAGTATAGGCGGACATTGATTTCTTTTATATTCATTCCGGTCTACTAAACGGATAACCTTATCGGCAATTTCCCGCTGATATCCCCTTCCGCAAATCTCTTCTAAAGACAAATTCTCCTCTATGTATAATTTTAAAATAGAATCCAGTTGAGCATAATCCGGAAGAGAATCCTGATCTTTCTGATTCGGGCGTAATTCAGCAGAAGGAGCTTTATTTATCGTATTCTCCGGAATAAGGATTTTTTCCCGGTTGATGTCTTTAGCCAATTTGTATATATCCGTTTTGTAAACATCCCCTATTACACCTAAAGAACCGCACATATCCCCGTAAAGCGTCCCGTATCCCACCGCCACTTCACTCTTATTGGATGTATTCAATGCAATATATCCGAATTTATTAGACATTGCCATAACCAAAGCCCCCCGGATACGAGCCTGCAAATTCTCTTCCGTAACATTGAAAGGCTTATCTCCAAAAACCGGAGAAAGGAGGTGCAAATACCGGTCGTATATATCTTTTATCGGTAATACCTGATGGGGAATTCCCAAATTTTGGGCTAAATCATAAGCGTCTTTTAAGGAATGATCCGTAGAATAAATAGAAGGCATCAGAAGTCCCGTCACATTCTCCGGTCCAATGGCTTCCGCAGCCAAAGCCGCTACAATAGCAGAATCAATTCCTCCTGAAAGTCCCAAAACAGCATGCGTAAATCCATTTTTTTCAAAAAAATCCCGGATACCGTACACCAAAGCCCGATGAATCAAAGTAATATCAGCGTCCTTATTCTCCTGTAGAACAGGCAAATTCCCCATTTTATTTGTATCTATTATTTGAAAATCCGTCTCAAATTCTTTTAAATGAATAACGTATTTACCTTTATAATTATATCCCAAAGAATTACCATCCAATAAAATCGAAGTTGCTCCTCCTACCATATTTACTGCCAGTATATTTTTGGAATATTTGCCAGAGAGATTTCTTAAAATCTCCTGCCGGTATGCCAAACTGTCTGTAGTAAAAGGCGTAATGCCCAGATAAAGAACAATATTATCCGGCTTCTCTATAAAATCCGATTCATATTCATCAAAAAGAATCCGTATTCTCTGATTTTTATAAATAACCGGCATATTTTCCTCTCCCGCAACAAAATACCGGCTCTCTTCAAATACATCGTAATCACTCAATATGGTCTTATGCACTCCATCTCTCACTTCTCCATCCTGAATAAAATAAGCAGAGTTATACATAATTCCACTTTTTAGATCCAGATTAGGAGCCCCAATAATAGCCGCTATAGTCTCACACGCTGTAGCTAATTGATCTACTGCTAAACGGCATTCATTAACAAACGCTTCTCTCTCCAGTAAATCCTGAGGAAAAGGACCACAAATTGACAACTCCGGAAACACAATTAAATCGGCTTGCATCTGCTGAGCTCTTTTAATAGCATCTAACATGATTCCGTAATTTTTCCGGATATTTCCTGTAGTATAATTGAGTTGAGGAATAGCAATGCGCATAAATTTATCTGATTTAATCATTATTTATAAAAAAACTCTGATTAATTATGTGAATCAATCACTTAAATCTTCTGAGTTCCTAACTTTTCTCTGTGGTAAAATTACGATTTTTAGATTTAAAACGAGTAAAAAGGATAAAGAAGTTTAAAAACGCTTCCTTTTTCCTGACTGGTAAGTGATTGATTAAAGGATTAACGATATC
>JAEXFF010000404.1 GCA_023400335.1 Bacteroidota bacterium | reverse complement strand
CCACTGATTTATATAAAAACTGCCGGATAAAATTTCCGGCAGTTTTTATATTGCTGTTCTTTATGGACGAAAGAAATTCAGAAACAGGACTCAGAAATAAATATCTGTTTCGGTAAAAATTATTTATTTTTTAAAGAGAGTCTCTGCATACAGAAGTCGAATCTGTTTTTATTGTATCGGTTTGATGAAATTGATTGGGCTGCAAGCCTTGATAAATCGTATTGTTTTCTTTACGGAAAGTGAAAAAAAGAAAATAACCGATTAAAAATAAGGCGGCTATGGCTGCTCCCACTTTATACAGATAAAGTGCTTTTATTTTTCCTTTTTTTCTTTTAATGCGGACAGGAGCAGAGATTTCAGTTAAACTTTTAGCCAAACATCTCATTTCCGTAAGTTTCGTACGGCAAATTTCGCATTGAGAGAGATGAAACTGGAAATCGGTTTCTTCTTCGGAACTCATTTTATTCAATAAATAACGGCCGATATCCTGAGTAGTATATTTACAATCTTCCATTTTTCCTGCTGTTTTGTCATTTAAAGGCTTAGCGATAGCTTTGGGAAAAAAGCATTTCGTTGAAACGTTCTTTAATCTTTACTTTCACTCTGGAAACATCTTGCCGGAGTTTATTTGCTCTTTTTTGTAATTCCTTATCGGAAAGGGAACCGTATTTTTCTTTGGCAATTTCTTCATAAGACTGGTTTTTGAGGTAATGAGCCAGTAATATGTTTATTTTATCCTCTATTCCTTGAATCAGGCAGCTGTGTTGTGGGTGAGCCTGATCATACAATACGCAACTTAAAGCCATTTGATATTCGTATTCATTATCTTTATCTATAGCTTTCAAATTTACAAAATCTTCTCTGGCAGAATTTTCCATATCTGTACTTGTATACATTCCGCTATTCGACAATACAGTTTCCTGATCCCAGTTCTCTGTGAATTGATAAGGTTCTTTCTTTTGCTTCCTGAAAAATTCCCGGATTTTATTCTGGATAATTCCGGCAGCGTATGCAATTACATTCTGTGCACTAACATCCTGCTGTAGCTTTTCATTTTGAAGGGCTTTTTTCAATTCAAAACAGGTTTCAGTCCATATATCTTGAACAGTGTCATTATAATATGACTGAATTCTATTTTTTGTGACAATTTCAGTGAGCATTTTTAAGCGGATACAAAGTTTTTCCCAGCAAGGTTTGTTATCTTTTTTTAAAAAGTCTATAATATCGGCAGTAGATAAAGGGAAAATCTTTTGACTGATGTCTTGGCAATATTGCTGGAGTTTCTGTGTTGAATTGAAATGGAGTTTTGTATTGAAATAACATTTATAAAAAGAAAGACGTTCCTGACACAGGAGATAAGAGAGTGTTTCGCCGGCGGGAGCCAGATGGCGGTCAGCTTCGGTAGGGGGTTCATGTGTATACCGGTATTCCAGTATAATCTGAAATAAATCAAACACCATTTTCCGGAATGAGAGGGTTTCCAGGTGAGTTGACATAAAATCTGAAAAATTCTTTTTTTCGTAATATTCTTCCAATAGGGAGATTTTCCATTTCCGGTAAGATTCTTTACTTTCCGGCATCTTTTTGTATGAAGGAACGGTATGGATAATATATTCTACTTCCAACGGCAGATTTCGGAAAAAACCGATTTTATCCAATTTAAATCGTTCATTTTCTTTTCTTAAAATTTCTGATAATAAATGGTGAGTACTGTTTTGAGAGCTCATTTTTAGGAAAAATTTTTACCTGTTACAAAAATTACCAGTCGGTAACTGTTGTTTTCTCGGGTATTTTATATTTCAGTTTATTTATTTCAAAAGTTTATTAATTCTTTGCCGAATATATAAAAAATTTGATTAATCCAGTTTCCCTGTTTTGATTAAATAACCGAATAAAATAGCATTCATAAATAATTTATTTGTACCGAACCAATAAGATCTGAAATTCATATCATCGGCAAATACAATAATTTGTCCTTTCCCATAGGTGCCGGCAATTATGCCTGGTTGCCCGGAAAGACGGTTATTGTTTTCTTCGGAAAGACATCCGGAGAGTAATGGGTGCTCTTGATAGGAAAGAGGGGTCATATAGGGATTCTCCGGTTGGGCAAAACCGGTTTTACCTTGCTTAAATATGGCGATCTCATTTTGTTCATACCCCCAGCCGATAGGATGGGAGGGATCGAGGCGACTGTTCAGGATCACCCCGTCAATGGCGTTTCCGGCATTCGCTTCCAGGCGGGAAATATAAGACTGGTATTCCCGATTAGCCGTTTTCTTTTCTTTTTCAGTTTTAATCAGAGTAATACCGTTTTCATTTGCCCATTTATAAGCTTTTTGTGTCAGAATGAGCAGCCCTCCTTCAGTCACCCATTTCTGGATGCGTTCGGTTGTTTCGGGAGATAAAGTCGGAGATCCGTTAGCGAGGATGAGGGTATTGTAAGAATTCAATTCTGTTTTTTCCAGTGCAGTATATTCGATAAGTACCGGAGGCATTTGAAACCGTTGGTCTAACATATACCATATTTCGCCTGACTGGGGTATGCCCATACCCCGGCCGACGACCATAGCGATACGGGGCTGACGCAGATAGGCAAAGGCCGAACTTCCCAAATCGTGATCCTGCATCATACCGCTTTCCAGTGCATATACAGGAACAGCACAGAGGCGGGACAGGGAATCAATCAACGTATATATTGCTTTGGAAGTTAGCATTTGGTTTTGTACCGGAACGATTACTGTCCCGTAGCCGAAGCGGAGGGTAGTATCTGCCTTGGAGTAGATAAAAGGGCGTTGTGCCGTTTTCAGTATTAAGCCTGCACGTAATAGTTCATAAATTAATTTGGGTGTATAATATTCTTTATTTTCGAAAGCGTAAGCGTATTCGCAGGGGCCTTCGGCCGGATGTATGGCAGGAAACGCTAAGTCTGCTTCTTTTTCCAGGGAGTATTCTTTTAATGAACGGAGTTCATCGTATTGTAAGTTGTAAGCCAGGGGAAAAGTCCAGGTCGAAATATCATAAAATACACTGTCTGTATAATGGGTCGTTTTTTCCATCAGCGTACGCAATGTCGTATAATATTTTTGGTTGCTTGGAATAATATAGGCTTCTCCGGGTTTATAAGTATGCCCGTTAATTATACGGTCTTCGGTAAGAGGATAAGCCACTATGCGATGACGTTTCAGGTTATTCAGGAAATGCCACATAATTGCTTTCCCTCCGCGGGCTTGTACGATATAGCCTTTGACAGGATTTTTCCGGGCTTCTTTCTGGGAGTTGATGAAATAATTCCGTTGGTAATTGAGGAGACGGGTTCTTAGTTCTACTGCTGCACGTATAGTAGAATAGGATGTGTATGCCTGGTTCCGTATGCCTCGTATAAAAGGGGTTAATCCGTTTTTAGTGTCCCGGAGATGACCTCTTACGGCTGTTTGTTCAAAGAGCATGGCAATTCCGCCGTGTATATCCGGATAAGAGGCTCCTTTACCGTAATAGAAATCGTCGTATCCTTCCCGGGAATAATATAAGGTACCGATTTTATCCAGGGCTGCTGCATGATATTTACTGATTTCGTATGTTATATCCCAGTTTTCTTTTGGAGTTAAGGGATTTGTCCGGGCTGGAAAGCCGGGTTGAAAAAAGAAAGAGCGGTCTCCTCCTTGTTCATGATGATCGCTTACGGTATTGGGAAGCCAGTCAAAAAACATTTCCAGACTATTTTGCCCTTCCGGGTGTTGTGCCATCAACCAGTCCCGGTTACAGTCGGCCCAGTAGTGATTCGTGCGGCTGCTGGGCCAAGGCTCGGTAAATTCCCTGGAATTCGGATCACTGACATCGGGATAGCTGCGGGAAGAATTTACCCAGGCAGCGAAACGGTTTATTCCGTCCGGATTTAAACCGGGACAGATATTAATTACGGCTTGGGATAAGATGCGGTCAATTTCCTCTCCCCGGGCTGCTGCCAGGAAATAAGCAACAGCTAAAGAGGCGTTTACTCCTGAAGATTCGTTTCCATGTATACTGTAAAAAAGGGTAGAAACTACCGGCATAGAGTCGGTATTTACTGATAAAGAGCGAACCGGATCGGTCAGCTGTAAATGTTCTTGCCGGATTTTTTCCAGATTTTTCTGATTTTCTGCAGAAGTAAACGTCACTTGTATAAACGGCCGGTTTTGATAAGTTTTCCCGAATTCTTTCAGTGTAACGCGGTCGGACAAACGGGCCAGGGTTTTCATATAGTTCAGGACTTGTTCCCAGTCCACATGTTGTTGTCCGATTTCGAAACCGAAGACCTGTGCCGGGGTGGGAATCTCCGGGTTATAACTGAATTGTCCTTGCGGAAGCAGATAGGAAATGTCATAAGGAAACCGGGGAGGACAGGGTTGGGCATACAGTTTGAGGGATACCATACAGATTATACAAAAAAAGAATACTTTTTTTATCATGTCCAGAAAATTAGAATGCACACTATTTTATCCTTTTGCCGGTTATTTCTTCCGCTTCGTCCGGTAGCGGGCTACAATTAAAGATTTTGGTAAAATTCCTTCCAAAGGTTATCTTTGAGAGGAGGAGTGGCTGTAATCGTAATCCTCTCCAAACTTACCGGATGAATAAAGCTAATTTGCCGGGCATGTAAACTGATTCCCCCATTTTCATTCGAACGGGGAAAGCCGTATTTCAGATCACCCTTTATCGGGCATCCGATTTTAGCCAGCTGACAACGGATTTGGTGGTGGCGTCCGGTGAGCAGCTTTATTTCTAAAAGGTAATATTTTTGGGAACGGCCGATTAATTTATATTCCAATACAGCTTTCTTGCCTCCTTTTTTTTCTTTATCGTAAGCATACGATTTATTTTTTTCAGAATCGCGTACCAAATAGTGGGTGAGTATTCCACTGTCTTCGGGAGGCAGATTGCCAATTATGGCCCAATATGTTTTAATAATTTCCTCGTCGTGTTCCTGAAACATTTTATTCAGACGGGTCAGGGCTTTGCTTGTACGGGCAAATAGAACGACTCCGCTGACAGGGCGGTCAATCCGGTGCGGAACGCCCAGATATACCTCTCCCGGTTTGTTGTATTTTTCCTTGATATAGGCTTTAACCTCCTCGCTCAGGGGAACATCTCCGCTTTTATCCGCCTGCACAATATCTGAAGTCTTTTTATTAACGGCAATGATATGATTGTCTTCGTATAGAATTTCCAGCATATTTTTTATTCTTAATATTGTTCTTTTTCATTCGGGAAGTCCAGATTTTTTACATCCGCTACATAATGGGCTACGGCTTCTGTCATCTCATCGAAAAGATTGAGATAACGGCGGAGAAAGCGGGGAGAAAATTCTTTGTTAATACCGAGCATATCGTGAATAACCAATACTTGTCCGTCTACTCCATTTCCGGCCCCGATTCCGATCATGGGAATAGAAAGTTCTTGTGAGACCTGAGTGGCAAGAGTGGCCGGAATTTTTTCCAATACAATCCCGAAGCAACCTGCTTCTTCCAGTATATGAGCATCTTCGATGAGCTTTTGGGCTTCCGATTGTTCTTTAGCCCTTACGGTATAAGTACCGAATTTATGGATGCTTTGGGGGGTGAGTCCCAGATGTCCCATAACCGGGATGCCGGCAGAAAGAATGCGTTTAATGGATTCGGCTACTTCTATACCACCTTCTAATTTTACGGCGTCTGCAGCTGTTTCTTTCATAATCCGGATAGCTGAACAGAGGGCTTCTTTGCTGTTTCCCTGATAACTGCCGAAAGGCATATCTACTACGACTAAGGCTCTTTTTACTCCTTTCACTACAGAAGCTCCGTGATATATCATCTGATCGAGGGTAATGGGAAGAGTGGTTTCATTACCTGCCATTACGTTGGAAGCCGAATCTCCAACAAGGATTACATCGACGCCTGCAGCGTCGACAATACGGGCCATAGAATAATCATAGGCGGTGAGCATACTGATTTTTTCCCCCCTTTGTTTCATTTCGTATAAAACATGGGTGGTTACTACTTTTGCTTTAGATTCAACTGACATATTTCAAATGTTATAATACAGATAAGCTGACAAAAAATAAAAATTTTGCTCTTTATCCTTTTTTCCTTTCAGCTAATTCTCCGATAAGTGTTTGAGAGCCTACTGTTTTTTGTCCTAATTTAACTTTTATTTGAGTATCCAAGGGCAAGAAAAGATCTACTCTTGACCCGAATTTTATAAAACCGGCGTGCTGATTTTGACGGGCAACTCCTCCGACGGTAGCGTAAGAAACAATTCGTTTGGCCATAGCACCGGCAATTTGACGCATCAATATCGTTTGCCCGTTATTACTTTCAATGACGATAGTTGTCCTCTCATTTTCTGTAGAGGATTTAGGTAAATAAGCTGCTGCAAAATTCCCTTTATGGTATTTAAAATATTTGATGATCCCATTGACAGGAAACCAATTGATATGGACATTAAAAATATTCATAAATATGGATACCTGTATCCGGCGGTCTTTAAAATATTCCGTTTCTTCTGTTTCTTCAATCACAACAATTTTTCCGTCAGCGGGAGCTAAGATTGTTTTGTCGTCCAGCGTAATATGACGATTGGGGAAACGGAAAAAATTGACAGTCAACAAATAAAAGAAAATAGAAATTCCTAGAATAATATAGACGATCGTCCGGTTATCGATAAAATAGAAGGTACAACAATTCAATAAAATCAGAATAATCAGTATCTTTAATAATAATGAATAACCTGCTTTATGGAGTATCATTTCAGTTCGTTTAATTAATAATGATTTGGGACGGTAAAGTTAAATTTTTTAAGTCGAAAACCGAAGCGTTTCTACTTTTAAAGTCATTTATTCTTAAAAATTCAATTGAAATCAATAAGAACTACTGACAGCTTCAACCCGCCAGACCTAATATACGAATTCCAGATAAACAAAGATTGCAGGGATGACAAATACGACGGCATCGAAACGATCCAGAACTCCTCCATGCCCTGGCATAATACTCCCGGAATCTTTGATTTCAATGCTTCTTTTGAACATCGATTCCAGCAAATCTCCGTATATACCAAAAAAGACAACGATACAGGCAATGATAATATTATTATAGATCGTCAAGCCTTCCAGATAGGGGGCGATAAAGAGAGCTGCCCCGATTGTACAGATCCCTCCTCCGATAGCCCCTTCCCAGGATTTTTTGGGGGAAATTCTCGGAAAAAGCTTGTGTTTCCCAAATTGAGAGCCAAATAAATAAGCGAAAGTATCGTTAAACCATACCAGAAGAAAAGGGAAAAAAACAATTTCAGGACGCCATTCGTCACTGGTCATATAAGGGAGATAAATCAACAAGGTGAAAGGCAGACTTAAATACAACAGTCCATAATAAGAAAAGGCCAGATTCTGGAAAGAATTGCCTTTTTTCCGGTATAATTCACAGATGCTCAGGACAAAAGTTGCCAGAAAACACCAGAGATACCCCTCCCGGTAACCGGAATAAGCATCCAGAAAACCTGCTGTAAATAAGAGGCTCCCGCAAAAAAGATAAATCGGGAGATTGATATAAATCTCGATTCTTCTGGCCATTTTCGCAAATTCGAGCAGGCCGACAATATTGATAATAAAAAAAAGTACGAAAAAGCAAACCGGGTGCAGGAAAATACAGCCTGTCAGGATAATTACAAATAGAAATCCGCTTATCGCCCGTTTCCAAAAATTACTCACAATGAACTGTTTTAATAATTCCTTCTGCTTTTTCTTTTTCTTCTTTATTCACCATGACATAGATTTCTCCGAAACTGTTATAAGAAGAATCTTTTTGGTTCAGAATAACAGCGTCGATGTCGTTGTCACAAAGGATATCCTTTATCAGCTCTGCTTTGTAAAGTTGATTTGTTTCAAAAACCGATGTCCAGTTGTCCATATCATTTAAATTTAAACTTCCGTTCCCTTCAGGTAATGAAACGGAAGTAAGGGTTATTGTTGTATTGTCAGTTCCGGTTCGGGAGTATTTTCCGATTGTACCTGTGCTTCGTCTTTTTCTTCGTCTTCGTCTTTCCACGGACGTTTTCCCAGAATGCGTTCCAGATCATCGTTGAAAATGACTTCTCTTTCAATAAGTAATTCGGCAACCTGCCGGTGTTGTTCCCGGTGTTCGGTTAAAATTTGCTTTGCCCGGATATAGGCTGTTTCAACGAGCTCTTTTACTTCGGCATCGATCAATTCTGCTGTCTTTTCTGAGTAAGGCTTGGTGAAGCTATAATCGCTTTGCCCTGTAGAATCATAATAACTTAAATTACCGATTTTATCACTCATACCGAAGATAGTAACCATAGCATAAGCTTGTTTGGTCGCGCGTTCCAGATCGTTTTGTGCTCCGGTAGAAATCTGTCCGAAGACCAGTTCTTCCGCAGCCCGGCCTCCTAGGATAGAACACATCTGATCCAACAATTGTTCTTTGGTTGTAATTTGTCTTTCCTGGGGTAAATACCAGGCGGCGCCCAGGGCTTTACCACGGGGAACAATCGTTACTTTCAAAAGGGGATGGGCATGTTGTAAAAGCCAGGAGGCGGTAGCATGTCCCGCTTCGTGGTAGGCGATTGCTTTTCTTTCACTGGCTTTAATCACTTTACTCCGGTTCTCCAATCCGCCAACAATCCGGTCGATTGCATCCAAAAAATCTTGTTTTTCAACGGCATTCTTGTTTTTGCGGGCCGCAATTAAGGCTGCTTCATTGGCTACATTAGCGATGTCTGCACCGGAAAATCCGGGCGTTTGTTTCGCCAGGAAAGCGATATCGACATCTCCGGCCAGTTTTAAAGGCTTGAGATGGACTTTAAAAATGGCTTCCCTGTCTTTTAATTCCGGCAGATCCACATTAATCTGGCGATCGAAGCGTCCTGCCCGTAATAAAGCACTGTCGAGAATATCGGCTCGGTTCGTCGCTGCCAGAATGATAACTCCGGAATTCGTTTCGAATCCGTCCATTTCCGTTAATAACTGGTTAAGGGTATTTTCCCGTTCGTCATTTGAACCCATATTGGGATTTTTCCCCCGTGCACGTCCGATGGCATCAATTTCATCGATAAAAATGATACAGGGAGCTTTTTCTTTGGCTTGTTTAAATAAATCCCTTACACGGGAAGCACCTACGCCTACGAACATTTCTACAAAATCAGAACCGGACATGGAAAAGAAAGGTACATTCGCTTCTCCGGCCATCGCTTTTGCCATCAAGGTTTTACCTGTTCCCGGAGGACCTACTAACAAAGCCCCCTTCGGAATTTTTCCTCCGAGTTTGGTATATTTATCCGGATTTTTCAGGAAAGAAACAATCTCTTCCACTTCTTGTTTCGCTTCTGCTAGACCGGCAACATCTTTAAAGGTTACTTTAATGTTGGATTCCTTATCAAACAATTTGGCCTGGGATTTGCCCACATTGAAAATACCGCCTCCGCCTCCGGCGCCTTTACTCATCCGGCGGAAAAAGAACATCCAGATCAATATCAGTAAACCCAGAGGAAGCAGGAGTTGGAATATATCTCCCCAACCATCGTATTCTTTTTCATATTCAATTGTCGTATTTGCAGCTCCCGGAATATCTTTCTGGGCTTCGGCTACATTTTTTTCAAATCCTTCTAACGAACCGATAGCAAAACTGAATTGAGGTCCGGGGTCTGAATTTTTAAAACCTTTAGATTTCAATTGAGAGTAATTTTCTACGCGGTTGGGTTTGAGGAATACATTGACCAATCCTTTATTGGTAATAACTACGAATTTCTCAACGTCCACTTTTTCCAGCATTTTAGTTTTTACTTCCTGCCAGTTGGTTTTTACAGGCTCTGTGCGGAGATTGAAAAAGTTAAAACCAATGAAAATTAAAGCCAGAAGTACATATAACCAAATACCACCAAATTTAGGTGTTTTGATATTTTTGCCATTTCCTATAGGCGGAAAATTGAAATTGTCTTTTTTATTTTTATTTTCCTGTCTGTTTTCCTTGTTCTCTGCCATATCATTCACTCGCTGCATTTTACGGTTTTGACTACCGTTTAAATCTATATTCATTTTATTTCTTAGTTGTCTATTTCAACAATGTTTTCTCATTCTTCGTGATTCAGTTCTTCTTTAATACCGTCTCCCCAAAAATCTTCTAATTGATAATATTCCCGTTGTTCTTTTTGAAAAACATGCACAATTACGTCCCCATAATCTACAACAATCCATTGTGCCTGATCTCTCCCTTCTATATGAAATGGTTTTTCGTGTAAATCTTCCAAAATTTTATCTTCTACGGCGTCAGCAAGTGCTGAAACGTGGGTATTAGAAGTTCCATGACATATTACGAAGAAACTGCAGAAACAGTTCTCTATGTTTCTTAAATCGATTTTTACAATTTGATGTCCTTTATTTTCGTCCAGACTTTCTGTTATTTTGTTTACTAATTTTTCCTGTTTTGTCATACTGAAAAAGATTCAGTTTTAAGCTGTTATTTTATAATTTAAATTTTGGTTTATGATATAAATTTTAGTTGTTTCAGAAATTTATTTATTCATTCTTGCTTCTAGGGTTTATGTATGTGTTTGTAAATTTACTCTAACTTAGCCCTTGACAAAATTTCATACCATTTGAAGTTACAAATATACATTTTTAAAACTAAATATTAAAGACTATGTTATTTAATCCGGAGGAATATATTAAATAATTCTCATTTCTTTTGCGGAAAAATATGCAGGGGATGGGTTGGGGAATGTGCATTGCGGTAAGCTAATATTTATAAGAATTTCCGGTGTAACTTCCTTTTCAAAATACCGTATTTTTACGTTTTTAATGTTAATTTTGCGAATAAAATGTTTGATTATGGAAGAGTATAAAATACCTATGGTTCCGGGACCGGTAGCTGTTCCGCCGGAGATATTGGAGATAGCGGCTTTCAATTATGGTTCTGCCGATTTGGAAGAAGAATATATTGCTTTATATAAGGCTACGGAAAAAGCCCTGCAAAGAATAATGCGTACCCGTAATAAGGTCGTAATCCAGACCGGGGAAGGTATGCTTGCTTTGTGGAGTGCCTTGAAAAGTGCTTTATTACCGGGAGATAAAGTATTGGCTTTATCCACCGGATTGTTCGGGTATGGCATAGGAGTGATGGCTGAGACATTAGGGTGTGAGGTCAAAATAATGGATTTTGGTTTTAACGAATCGATTCATGATTTTGAGCTGGTGGAAAAAGCGATCCGGGAATTCCGCCCGAAAATGATTACGATGGTTCACAGTGAGACTCCCAGCGGGACTATTAACCCGGTTGGACAGATTGGAATTTTGAAGGAAAAATATGAAATACCTTTGTTATATGTAGATGCTGTTTCGGGTATAGGGGGAAGTCTGGTAAAAACGGACGACTGGCATATTGATTTTTGTTTGGGAGCTTCACAAAAATGTCTGTCTGCACCGGCCAATATGGCTTTTTTATCGGTAAGTGAAAAGGCTTGGGAAATAATAGAGGAAATCGGGTATGTCGGGTATGAGGCTTTACAACCTTTCCGGTATGCCGTCAAAAAACGTTACTTCCCTTATACGCCTTATTGGCAGGGAACAGCTCAGTTATACAAAGCATGTCAATTGATTTTGGAAGAAGGATTAGCCAAGGTACTGTCGCGGCATGAACAGGTAGCCCGTTATTGCCGGCAGAGGGCTTGTGCAATGGGGCTGGAGCTGTTTCCGGCTCCGGATGCGATCCTGTCTCCTACGGTAACTGCCTTAAATGTACCTCGTAGGATCGGATGGAAAAAATTGGATACAGCCCTGAGGGCGGAAGGTCTGGTTGTGGGGGGAAATTACGGAACATTGACGGGGAAAGTATTTCGTATCGGACATATGGGCACTCAGGCAAATCCGGAATGGGTAGCACAAGCTATGGATATTTTGGAAGAAGTTATCCGAAAAGCCTGATCATAGATGTTAAGTCAGCAGACGAAGCCTGTAATTTTGTAACCGTTATAATCCTATAAACGTAAGCATGCTCGAATGGCTGGAAGCACATCAATTATCCTGTTGGATAAAATCTGTGATCGGTATAGAATGCCCTGGTTGCGGTATGCAAAGAGCTGTCCTTTTGTTGTTAAAAGGAGATTTCGGGACTTCTCTCAGCGTTTATCCGGGATTATTGCCGTTGTTGCTGTTTTTAATATTGATTGTTTTGAAAATTTGCGGCATAAAAAAAATTCAGCCGGAGCTATTAAAAATTACGGGTTTTGTTTGTTTAGCAACAATTTTAATTTCATATTTGCTTAAATTAACAAATGCGATCATTTAGACACATTATAT
>JAEXFF010000359.1 GCA_023400335.1 Bacteroidota bacterium | reverse complement strand
TAATCGGGAGCGATGAGCAGTTGCTGAAATTTGGAGGACAATTGGAACAGCAGCTTTTGCAGGGGGAGGATTGCGACCTGAGCCAGAGTGAAGTCAACTTACGGCAGTTTATCGTCGACGCAGATTCAGCTTTTTGGGGAAAGACCATAGGAGAATCCGGAATACGGGAACGGTACAAGTGTTTGATTGTCGGGATGGAAAGAGGGGATGGTTCACTGCACGATCCGACAGCTACTACTCGTTTCGAAGAGGGAGATTTGGTGTGGATCGTGGGCGAAGACGCTAACATTTATAAACTTATCCATGCTGAATAAAGAAGTAAGAAAATTCCTATTATAATCTTTTCCGGGAAGGGATAATACGGTCTGTATAATACGATTTCTTTTCTGAGCTGAAATGTCTTTTTTTTAGACAGTTTTGTCTATATATTTGACAATTCACTCGATTATTTTATTTTTAAATTCCTGATTTATTGTTGTTTGTATGATTGGCACAGATTTTGTTAAAAATGATAAAAGAAAGAAACAGATAAGTATAAAACTGAAACAATATGTTTTTGCAATTCAAAGAATTCCTACGGGCAACGCGAAATAAACCCTTTTCATTTGTCGTAAATTGTGTCGGTATGTCACTGGCTTTTACGGCTCTTATTGTTTTATTTACTTATGTACGTTCGGAGCTGAATCACGATAGTGATGTAGTGGACAGGGCAGATATCGTGCGGGTAAAAAACTACAGTTGGGGAATTACGCCCGGAGCTTATGCTTCCTGGTTAGCTGGAAATTTACCGGAAGTGAAGCAATATTGCCGGGTGCTTGAGTTGTCGGTTGTTGTTTTTGTTCCTCAGCAGGAAAATGTCGGGGAATTGTATCTTGTAGAAAATGTCGTTATGGCTGACAGTACGTATCCTGAATTTTTTTCGCTTCGTCTTGTAGCTGGAAATTTGAAAGACGCCTTAATTACGACAGAACAAGTTATTATAAGTGAGAGTATGGCCCGGAAATTATTCGGAGAGGCGGATCCTTTGGGGAAACAATTGGTATTGGGAGGAAAAATCCATTCCACGGTTGTGGCTGTATACAAAGATATAAACAATCCCGGACTCCGGAGTCCTAAACTGATTGTTAACCTGGACTATATCAATAAGGTCTGGCAACCTGGGTACAGTGATTCGTGGTGGTCTTCGAATTGGGAAAGCTATTTAAAACTGACTCCCGGGGTAGACCGTTTGCAGCTAACGGATAAATACCGGCAATTATACGATCAGAAATTGAAAAGTTTTGAGTGGGAAGAAGCCAATATAAAGAATGCCTTAGCGGAGGCAAAATTCCAGAAATTTGAAGAATTGTATTTTATGCCTGAAGTTGATTTTGCCCGGCATGGAAATCGTTCCAATATTTATATTTTAATTTTGATTGCGGTATTGGTATTGGGCGTAAGCATTATTAATTATGTCAATATGGCTACTGCCCGTCTGGCGGATAAAGCCCGGATTACTGGAGTGAAAAGGACTTTAGGAGCCAGTCGCAGGAGATTGGTTTCCTCTATTATCCTGGATTCTGTGGTAACGTGTTTTCTGGCGATGGTTATCGCCTGGATTCTGGCAGAATTATCGTTTCCTTATCTGGCTGATTGGCTGGGATGCGGAGACATATTGAATATCGATAAATGGGCGGGTATCGTATTATTTATTTTGATTCCTATAACCAGCGGTTTGCTTTCCGGAATTTTTCCCTCTATCTATCTGACGCGTATGAATCGTATGGATTCTTTGAATTCCCAGCGGAATGAGAGTATTGCTTTACAGCGGGTAAAAGGAGGATTAATGGTATTGCAATTTGCTGTTTCCATAGGATTGATCATCGCTACTATGTTGATTAATAAGCAGGTAAATTATATAAAACATTTGGATCCCGGTTATGACCGTACAAATGTAGTGGTCGTAAAAGGGCATGGAGAACCGGCCTTATTGAAAAAATTTCCGGAATTCCGGAATCTGCTATTACAGCATCCTGCTGTTTTGAAAGTGGCAGCAGCTAAGGAGCCGATTTATAATATAGGAGAAAGAGGCAATCATCTCATTATTCCGGGAAGCGGGGAGAATGCCGGGGGATCTGTTACGTGGATTGATGAGAATTTTATGGATTTGATGGGGTTAAAACTGATTGAGGGAGAAGGATTCCGGGAAGGAAATGAGTACCGGGGAAAGTTTATTATCAACCAGCGGATGGCAAAACAAATAGCTGCAGCATCGCCGGATCATTCTTATCTTTCAGAGCATCAGATCGGTGTCGTTAAAGATTTTAATTTTAAATCGATGCATCAGCCGATAGAACCTATGTATTTGGGTTATCTGAACGATTATCAGGGCATGGCAGACGCTTATATCCGGATTGCTCCGGAAAACCGGCAAGCTACCCTGGATTATATTGAAAAGTGTTATCGTCAGCTTTATCCTCAGACTTTTTATCAGTATAGTTTTATGGATGACGACTATTCCCGTTTATATGGGTCGGAGGATTTATTTGCAAAACGCCTGTTGGTCTTTACAGGTATGGCTATTGTGATTGCCTGTTTGGGGTTGTTGGCTTTTGTTGCCTTTTTTATCGAGCAAAAGACAAAAAGTATAGGGGTACGGAAAGTAATGGGAGCTACAGAATTCCAGATTATAGAATTATTAAACCGGGATTTTATACGTCGTTTATCGATCGCTTTTCTGATTGCCTGTCCGGTAGTCTATTATTTGATCTATTTGTGGTTGGATAATTTTGCTTACAAAACAATTTTAAGTTGGTGGGTTTTTGTGTTTGGCTTTTTCATCATGGTAATCATTGCTTTGTTGACAGTCAGTGTATTAACCTGGAAAGCAGCTACAAGAAATCCCGTAGATGCTCTGAAAACAGAATAAAAACGGGACAGAAAACTTTGCCGGAAGGTCAGGATGGAGAAGCCCGTCGTCCATCCTTTCAGTACCTCTTACATCGGAAAAGAGAATTGTCCTCGTATTGCATATTAAAAAAATAATTCATTCCCACAGGTAATCTTTTAATCTTTTCATCCTTTATTCATCCGCCTCTTTAAAATAAAATCTGTGATTGCTGAAATCAAAAATTACATCGAAATGACGTAAAAAGTCTAATCCCAGAAATCCGTCACTTTCCAGTTGGGTAAAATGAGGAGTTATCATAAAAACTACGTTTGAAAATGGTACTTTTTTATTAAATACCCCCTCCTTTATATGCATTGCTTTTACCGGCATTGGTTGTCCCTTTTTGTTCAATCCTTGTTGTATCGGAATAGCAGTGTTTTGAATAAAATCTTTAACGTTAGGATGATTTTCAAACAAAGCTAAAAAAATGATATTGCCTAAATCCGGTATAAATTTACCCCGGAGAGTAGCAATCTTACCTGTTTTATCTTTAATTGCGAATTCTGCCTCCAGATTGTACATTTTTCCGTAATCTCCTTTACGGAGTGTTAATTCGCTGTACTGATGCTGTATAAAAGAAAGTTCTTTACGGGTAAGTTGACGCATATAATTTCTTTTTAAATTCAGTTCGATAATACAGGAAGGGATATTGTCCTCCGGCGTACAGAATGTTTGTACCGGATACATCATATCGATACCTCTGGACCTTAAATTGGCAATTAAGGTAATTCCGGTATAAATCTGACGATTTAAGAATACGGTATCTTCTGTCTGATAATAGCAACGTATTTTTTCTCCATTCAGGTTCATTGAAATCTCTGATGGTTTTAGGCTGAGGTTGAGAAGAGCCGAATTTTGAAATACAAATGTGCTGTCCAGAATAGGAAAAGGTATGCCGGATTCAAGCATCGCTTTAAGGGGTAACTTATGTTGAAGTGTCAGACAGGCGGCCCTATGGCCGGTACTCAGTTTTTCTAAACGGATGGTGTCGGATTGAGCTTTGGCGGGAATTGACAGGAGATAAAAGGAGGCAGACAGTAATAATGCTGAAATGAGAAATGAATGGCGGGATGTATAAAACATATTCAGTTTATTTTTATTCATAGGTTTATTTTGTTGTTCTGATGTTTTCTGATGGATAACTGTCTGGAAATATTCTTTCCGGGTCTTTTTCAGGCATTTGTAAAAATAGCAAAAAAATGAGAAGTCCGGACTTATTTATTTTTTATTAAAAACTGACGAAGGTGTAAATATATAATTGTTTAAATGTAAAAATGTCCGGGTGTTTAAATGTTTGAAAGCGTGAGGTTATCGTTGTGAAAAGAGTAGTAATAAAAAATTGATTTTTATTGTTGCCTTTTTAAATCGGTTTCCGACTGACTTATTTTTTCTTTTATAAGGGGATTTTAGGTAGGGGGATATATTTTATTAAAGAGGAAGAGAAGGGGAAGATCGGGAGGGTAAAATTTAGAAAATAGAATGCGGTAATACTGTTCGGTAGAAATTAAAAAACAGATAGCGTGGCCATACTATCCGGCAAATAACAAAGCTTTTGCTTTAAATTATAAGATTAATGTTAATTTTGCAAATGTTGGCGGGGAAAGATATGCCGAAGGTGTGGAAGTGCAGAGAGAGTGGTAAAGAATGATATAACTGTCAGAGAAATAAAAACGGATTTTATTTTACAGTAGGGAAAGCAGGCGGAGAAGAACAGTTTGGAAGAGAAAGAGTTAAAGGGTTTGCCGGAATGTTTTAAAAGCGTCCTGAGGTTTAGTAATAATTCCGGCTACAGGGCTTTTAGAGACGGTGTTTTGAAATAAATATAGATATGAAAGCGAAGTTTTTTTTACACGAGGGTTTATTTTTGTCTATGCTTGCCCTGATTTTGTCTTGTAAAGGACCGGAATTAAGGCTGGAGATGGCTTTACAGGATGGGGATTTGACGACTGTAGGTAAGGCGTGGGGATCACAAAATCAGTTTTTACTGAACCCGGAAGGAAAAGGTGTAGTCCTGTCCTATAAAATATGGTCTTCAGGGGAATTTCCGGAGCAAGATCCTACGGCCTGGCGATTGAGAGGTTCAGCAGACGGGAAAAACTGGACGGTAATAGACGAGCGTCAGGAACAGTTTTTTTGTTCCCGTTATCAGGAAAAATTGTATACTGTGCAGCATCCGGGTGATTATAAACAGTATATGCTGGAAATAAAGGTATCGGCGGGAGATACTGTGACATTGGCGGAGGTGAAAATGTATACGGAAAATCCGGTAGAAAATTGGAAACATTTTGCCTATCCGCAAGTCGTTTTCAGCGATGCGGACGATACTTCCCGGGGAAGTGCCTGTTACAGGCAATTGGTACAATTGCCGGAGGAGTATGTAAAATACCATACACAAAAAGTAGCTGAAATATTGTATTTTAAGGACAGCGATCCTATGCCGGAAGTGCGGCGGATTGATTATTCCCTGAAAAACTTTAAGGGAGTATCTTATAAAGGGGGAGAGCCTCCTGTTGTACACATCGTCTACAGTACACAGCATATTGAAAAGTCGGCCGGAGAGTCACTTTATAAACTGGACTATGAAACCCGGGGGGTGTTGTACCATGAATTGACGCATGCTTATCAACATGAACCTAAAAATATTGGTAGCTACGGGACCAATAAGACTTTTTGGGCCTGTATAGAGGGAATTGCAGATGCCGTAAGGACGGAAGCTGGTTTGTTTGATATAAAAACGTTACGGAAACCGGGAGGGAATTGGATGGACGGGTATAAGACGACCGGTTTTTTTATTCAGTGGCTGAAAACGAAAGATCCGGATGCTATCCGGAAATTCCACCAATCCGTGCGGGATTTAGATACCTGGAGTTTTGACGGTGCTATAAAGTATGTATTTGGAGAGCAACAAAGTATCGAAGGAATGTGGCAGGAGTATCAGGCATTTTTGCTGGCTGAAGAAAATAATAACCCTCTATAAAATAATTATATGATGAGAATATCAGGATTTTTATGGTGTGTGCTGCTTCTATTGTCTGTGAGCAGTATATCGGCTCAAAGGAAAATTGATTACGTAAATCCCCTGGTGGGAACCAACGGGATGGGGCATACTTTTCCGGGGGCTTGTGTCCCTAACGGATTAATACAGTTAAGTCCGGATACAGATACGGTGCCTCACAATATAAATGGAGCTTATCAGTCCCGGGCTTATGAATATTGTGCCGGTTATCAGTATCACGATAAAACGATTGTCGGTTTTAGTCATACTCATCTCAATGGCACGGGGCATTCAGACTTGGGAGATATTTTAGTGATGCCTGTTGTGGGAGAAATAAAGTTTAACCCGGGTACGGCTGAGGATCCGGATGCCGGTTATCGTTCCCGTTTTTCGCATGAAACGGAAAAAGCGCATCCCGGGTATTATGCTGTTTTCCTGGAGGATTATCAGGTGAAAGCTGAGATGACAGCGACGCAAAGAGTCGGAATCCATAAATATACTTTTCCGGGAGGAGATGCTCATATTCTCCTGGATTTAATTCATGGTATATACAATTATGACGGAAAAGTGTTATGGGCCAATTTGCGGATAGAAAATGATACTTTGTTGACAGGTTATCGGATTACAAACGGTTGGTCGCGTGTAAATTACACTTATTTTGCGATCACTTTTTCAAAGCCTGTAAAGAGTTACGGTTACAAAGAAAGGGGGAAAACCTTATACAATGGTTTTTGGCGTAAGTTTGATATCTATCATAATTTTCCGGAGATCGGAGGAAGACGGGTAGTGGCTTATTTCGATTTTGATTTACAGAAAGGAGAAACGTTGGAAGTAAAAGTGGCCCTTTCTCCTGTTAGTGCTTCGGGAGCTTTAGCAAATCTGAAAGCAGAGGCTGCAGGAAAAAACTTTGAACAACTGAAGGCAGAAGCGGAACAGAGATGGGAGACGGAACTGGGACAAATTGAGGTAGAAGGGGATTACGATCAGGTATGTAATTTATACTCTTCTGTGTATCATACTTTAATCAATCCCTCTGTGTATATGGATCTCGATGGTTCCTACCGGGGACTGGATCATGAAATACATAAAGCGGACGGTTTTACCAATTATACTGTATTTTCTGTATGGGATACCTATCGGGCTTTGCATCCTTTGTATAATCTTTTGCATCCGGAACGTAGCCGGAACATTATTGCTTCTATGCTGGCCCATTACAGCCAGAGTGTACATGGGTCCCTGCCTATCTGGTCGCATATGGGAAATGAAAACTGGTGCATGATTGGTTATCACGGAGTATCGGTGGTGGCAGATGCATACATAAAAGGAATCCCGATGGATGAAAAGTTAGCTGCAAAAGCAGTAGTCAGCAGTTCTGCTATTCCTTATCTGGACGGTACAAAAGAATATATGGAATTGGGATATGTCCCTTTGGAAAAGAGCGGAAGTGCAGCTTCTGTTACGCTGGAATACGGATATGACGATTGGGCCATCTACAACATGGCTGAAAAAATGGGACTAAAAGGTGTTGCAGCTACTTATAAGAAAAGAGCAGCTGCCTATCAGTACCTGATGGATCCTTCGCTGGGATTTGTACGCCCTAAAAACGCTGAAGGGGAATGGAAAATGAATTTTGACGTATTGGAGACCCACGGGCAGGGATTTATTGAAGGGAATTCCTGGAATTATTCTTTCTATGTACCGCAGGATGTAGAAGGCTTGATGAAAGCAATGGGAGGAAATAAGCGGTTTGTCGGGCGTTTGGATTCCTTGTTTACTATGCATCTGCCGGAAAAGTATTATGCCAATACAGAAGATATAACGGAAGAAGGGCTAATGGGAAATTATGTACATGGAAATGAACCTAGCCACCACATTGCTTATTTGTATATGTGGACGTCCCAGCCTTGGAAAACCCAGTACCGGATCCGGGAAATCATGGACCGGATGTACCGCAATAATATAGACGGATTGTGTGGAAACGACGATTGCGGGCAAATGTCCGCCTGGTATATTTTCAGTGCTATGGGTTTTTACCCGGTTTGTCCGGGATCTGACCAATATGTTTTCGGTGCTCCTTATTTTCGGGAAATGAAAATCCATTTGGAAAACGGAAATGAATTGGTTATTAAGGCGCCAAACGTAAGCAGTACCAATCGGTATGTAAAGTCGGTGCGTTTGAACGGGAAACCTTATGATAAAGCTTATATAACGCATGCGGATCTGGTAAGGGGAGGAGAATTATATTTCGAAATGAGTAGCCGTCCCAATAAAAAACGGACTTTTACCGAATCTCAAAAGCCGTATTCATTGAGTCGGGATGTCCGTTAAGCGGGAGAAGTGTTTAAATGGGAAAGGGGGAAAGAAGGAGGGGACAGGTCTTTTGGGGAAGCCGGCTTAATTCCGCTGAGAGAAGGAATAAAGGAGTACGGATTGGTTTTTGTGCCAAACCGGAGGGGTGTTTGTTTGAGTCTTAGAAATAATTACAATTAAAATGAAAAAAATACATTATGGTATAGGTTGCCTGCTGTCAATTCTGTTGTTGACGGGTCAGGGAGTGCAGGCTGTAAATGAAACGGCTTCCCAACCGCTTATTCAATACGTTAAACCGCTGGTGGGAACTTCCGGTTTCGGAAATGTTTACCCGGGGGCTCAGCTCCCTTTCGGGGGAATACAGATCAGTCCGGATACAGATTTTGATTATTACGATGCCGCCGCCGGATATAAATATGATCATCATACTTTGTTGGGATTTAGCCTGACACATCTGAGCGGAACGGGAATTCCGGATCTGGGGGATTTCCTTTTTATGCCGGGTACCGGAAAAATTAAGTTTACACCGGGTACGCACGAAAATCCGGATGCCGGTTATCGTTCCCGCTATTCCCACCAGCGTGAGTGGGCTTCTCCCAATTATTATGGGGTAGATTTACTGGATTACGGTGTAAAGGCAGAGATGACTTCCGGGGAGAGGAGTGGTATTTTCTGTTTTACTTATCCGGAATCGGAAGAAGCTTTTATTCTGATCGATTTAAACCATACCCTTTGGCAAAGCTGTGAGTGGAGCAACATACGTTTTGAGAACGACTCTACCCTTACGGGCTATAAACTGGTAAAAGGCTGGGGACCGGAACGTCACGTTTATTTTACAGCTGTCTTTTCCCGCCCTTTTGAATCATACGGGATTATGCAGGATACGACTCCGGTTGTGTATAATACCAAACGCTTTCGGAGCCATTTGGAAGCCTGGGGAAAAGAGCTGAGGGTATGGATGAAGTTTAAAACGGAAAGCGGGGAAAAAGTATATGTAAAAACAGCGGTTTCTGCTGTCAGTACCGATGGGGCCCTACTCAATATGAAGGAATTGGAGGGACATACTTTTGAAACTTTAAAGAGAAGCGGGGAGGAGAAATGGAATGCGGAACTGGGAAAATTTATTGCCAAAGGTTCACAGAAACAATTGGAAACTTTTTATACTTCGGTTTATCATGCTGCCCTGCATCCTTTTCTCTTTCAGGACGCTGATGGAAAATTCCGGGGATTGGATAAAAATATCGGACAGGCGGAAGGTTTTACCAATTATACCGTATTTTCTCTGTGGGATACTTACCGGGCTTTACATCCTCTGTTCAATTTAGTTCAACGGGAGGTTAATGCAGATGTAATTCATTCGATGTTGGCTCATTATGATAAAAGTGTGGAGAAAATGTTGCCGGTTTGGTCCTTTTATGGAAATGAAACCTGGTGCATGATTGGTTATCACGCTGTTTCGGTTATTGCAGATGCAATTGTGAAGGATGTAAAAGGATTTGATTATGAACGGGCTTATGAAGCTATGAAAACCACAGCTATGAATCCGCATTACGATTGTTTGCCGGAATATATTTCGTTGGGATGGGTTCCTTTCGATAAGGAAAAAGAATCGGTCTCCAAAACGCTGGAATATGCTTATGACGATTATTGTATAGCTCAGGCGGCTAAGAAATTGAGGAAACAGGCTGATTATGAATATTTCCTGAATCGTTCCCTTGCTTATCAGAACCTGATCGATCCGGAAACAAAATATATGCGGGGAAGGGATAGTGAAGGCAAATGGCGTACACCATTTGCGCCTATTGCTTATCAAGGACCTGGCTCTGTAAACGGATGGGGGGATATAACGGAAGGATTTACCATGCAATATACCTGGTATGTTCCTCACGATGTACAAGGCTATATCAACGAAGCCGGAGAAAAATTATTCCGGGCACGTTTGGACAGTATGTTTGTGATGGAATTGCCCGACGATATCCCCGGTGCTCACGATATTCAAGGACGGGTTGGAGCGTATTGGCACGGAAATGAACCTTGCCATCAGGTAATTTACTTGTACAATTACCTGAAACAACCCTGGAAATGCCAGGAGAAAATACGTTATATTATGGATACCTTTTATGGGAATACCCCGGATGCATTAAGCGGAAATGACGATTGCGGACAGATGTCTGCCTGGTATATTTTCAATGCAATGGGATTTTATCCGACAGCTCCCTCCAGTAATATTTATAATATAGGTTCTCCTGCCCTCGAAAGTGTAGAGATGCGGATGAGCAACGGAAAACGGGTTAAGGTCACTACTCAAAACTGGTCGCCCGAAAATGTCTATATCCGGGAAATGTATCTGAACGGAAAGAAATATGATAAATCCTATATTACTTACGAGGATATATGGGAAGGAGCTGAGCTGCATTTTGTCATGAGCCGGAAACCGAATTACCGCCGGGCTGTCTCAGCAGCTGCAGTACCCGCTTCTTTGTCCGGGGTGGGAAAGACATTGAAGTATCAGCCTAACGGAAAATAACAGAGCAGGACTGAAATCCGGAAAATTTAAAAACTTTTCCAGGTTTTATTTTTTCATCTTTTTCTTTGATTTTTCGAATGTTTTGAAGAATAAAAGTGAATGATTCACCTTATTTTATGTTTTACTGGCATTTTATATTTTATATTTAAAAAATAATCCGTATAATCGAACTTTAATTCAACGTTTAATTATGCGGATTCGTTTTTTTATAGGAATTTTAGGAATATGCGCCTTATGGGGGTGTCATCACGATTCGGGCGGACCTGTTTATGCTGACCGGACAATAATCGTTTATTTAGGAGTTGATAATAATTTTAGCGGGGAAGATGCCGAGAAAATAGAAAGTTTGAGGAAGGGGTGGAAAGAAGACTATCCCGGACATCTGCTTGTATATGCCGATCCCCGGAAGGGGCGGTTGAGCTCGGGTGACGGTTTACCTTATTTGACCGAGGTGGTGTGGGAAAACGGGGAGGCTGTAGCCAGACAGGTAAAACAATATGCGGAGCAAAATTCTGCCAGTCCGGAAGTGTTTCGTCAGGTTTTGACAGAGATTGTGGCGGATTATCCCGCTGATTCGTATGGGCTGGTCGTCTTGTCCCATGCTTCCGGTTGGCTGCCTTCAGGGACGCTGGCCAGTCCGCATTCCATCATCAACGACGGGGATTCAGATATGGAATTATGGGATTTTGCAGAAGCGATTCCGGTAAAGATGGACTTCATTGTTTTAGATGCCTGCTTTATGGCGGGAGCGGAAGTAATTTATGAATTAAAAGAGAAGACGGATTATTTGGTCAGTTCGCCTGCAGAAGTTTTGGTTCCGGGATTTGTATACAGAAGTATGATGTCCCATTTGATGTTGGAGCAGCCCGATGTCCTTGCGGTTGCCCGGGATTTTTATAATTATTTCAATGACCAGAGCGGAATGAAACGTTCGGCTACAGTAAGTGTTTTTAAGATGTCTGCTGTGGAAGCATGGACAGAAATGACCCGTACTTTATTAGAGCAGGTAGATGGGGAAAAACTCATTGATCTGGACCGTATCCAACGTTTTGGATACGGAGAGAATAAATTGTATTTTGATTTGGGAGATTATATAAAAGCTCTTTATCCGGATCGTTTTGAGGAATTTACCACTGTCCTGAATAATTGTGTCATTTATAAAGCCTGTACGCCAGGTTATTATTCTGCGGGAACGGTTTCCTATTCCGATATCAATGCGTATTCCGGAGTAACGGTTTATAT
>JAEXFF010000287.1 GCA_023400335.1 Bacteroidota bacterium | reverse complement strand
GAGAAGAAGTCCCGTCAATTTAGATACTAAACTGCTATTAACGTTTAGAGAACTGGAATCTCTTACGAGCTTTCGGACGTCCCGGTTTCTTACGTTCCACTTCCCGCGGATCACGGGTCAGAAATCCTGCTGTCCTCAACTGAGATTTATTCTCTGCATTAATTTCAACCAAGGCTCTGGCAATACCTAAGCGCAATGCTTCTGCCTGCCCTTTAAAACCGCCTCCGTCCAGGTTTACCCGGATGTCATATTGGCCGTTTACACCCAATAGTTCCAAAGGCTGTTTTACAATATACTGAAGTGTAGGTAAGGGAAAGTATTCTTCCAGACTTCTTTTGTTGATCGTGATATTACCCTTTCCTTCATTTACATAAACGCGAGCTACTGCTGCTTTTCTTCTACCAATTGCGTTAATTACTTCCATACCTTATTATTTAAGTGTGTTTAAATCGATTTTTTTCGGTTGCTGAGCTTGCTGAGCATGCTCTGTACCAGCATAAACATAAAGGTTTTTCATGACGGCTCTCCCGAGACGACTTTTAGGAAGCATTCCTTTTACGGCATGTTCAATCACTCTTTCCGGATGACTGGCTAATACAGCTGCCGGTGTTATGTGTCTTTGTCCGCCGGGATATCCGGTGTGACGGGTGTACTGTTTGTCGGTTAATTTGTTACCGCTCAATACAATTTTTTCTGCATTGATAATGACAATGTTATCTCCGCAGTCTACGTGAGGTGTGTAGGACGGTTTGTATTTGCCTCTCAATAGTTTCGCAACTTTAGCGGCAAGACGTCCCAAAACTTCATTTTCTGCGTCAATCAAAACCCATTCTTTTTTGACTGTGGCTTTGTTGACGTAAGTCGTTTTGTAACTGATTTGATCCACTTCTTTTTTAGTTTAAATTATACATCTGTTTGCTTTCTGAAGCGATATGTCCTTGCATTTCACAGAATTAAAAGAAACGCGGTAGTCGGGCAGACTTACTAACTTTTTCATTCCGGAATGTGCCTGTAAGGGAAATGGCTAAGGTTCAGCCTTACAGTTTAAAGCACAGACCACTTCAAATGAGGGACAAAAATACATAAAATATTCTTGTAATCAAATAGTTTCAAGAAAAACTTATCTCTGTAATCAGTGAAGGTTTTTTTGTACACTGATTTCTTTTTTCTTTTTCTTTTTTCTTTCTACTTTTTGTACTATCTTTGCGCCGTTTTACTTCAAGAATTGTGGATAAATTGAAAGAATATAAGGTAGCTCACAGGAGCTTAGGAGAGGGGCAACATATCTTTCATTTTGTGTTGGATGATGTTTTTTTCAATTGTTTTGAAGCGACAAAAGGCACAAAGGGAAGGTTAGAAGCTATGGTGACAATCATCAAAAGTTCGCTTTTGATGGAAGTAAATATGAAAATCGAAGGGAGTGTAAAAGCAATTTGTGACAGATGTTTGGAAATTTTCGATCTTCAGATAAAAGGAGAACTGAATTTATATGTGAAGCAAGGGAGCAGAGAAGCAGATAATGAAGACGATTTTATTATCCTGGCTCCGGAAGACGATTTTTTAGATTTAAGTTCTTACCTTTACGAAATTTATATGCTGAATTATCCGATGCGGGTTGTGCACCAGGAAGGTCATTGTGACGCAGAGATGGAAAAAGTATTGGATGAATATATTACGGATGAAAAGGAAAAGCCTGCCGATCCAAGGTGGGATGAGTTGAAAAAATTAATTAATAACTAAATAAAGAAGAGAAATGGCACATCCTAAACGCAAAATCTCTAAGCAGAGAAGAAATAAGAGAAGAACTCATGATGCACTTACTGTAAAAGTAATTGCCAAGTGTTCAAATTGTGGTGCTGCTGTACAGTATCATACCGTATGTCCGGAATGCGGATATTACAGAGGTAAATTGGCTATTGAAAAATCAGTAGTTGCATAATTTTACGCTATACGGGATTGTTTTATGATAACAAAGCCTCCTATAGTGTAGGAGGCTATGTCTGTTTACACCAAATCCGTTGATGTAATAAAATCGTTGATTTAGAGAATTGGAATCTGACGTTTTACGTTCTCTGGAAATAAGATGTCAAAAGTCAAAGTAAATTTATGGAAAGGCCAAAAGCAATAATAACAGGAGTGGGAGCCTATTATCCCGACTATATTTTGGATAATAATGAGTTAAGTCGGATGGTGGATACTACCGATGAGTGGATTATGACCAGGGTCGGAATCAAAGAAAGGCATATTTTGAAAGATAAGGACAAAGGCAGTGCTTATCTGGGAAGTAAAGCGATAGAAGATTTATTGCAAAAAACAGGTACAAGTCCGGATGAAGTGGATTTGCTGATATGTGCTACAGTCACCCCAGATATGCATTTTCCGGCAAATGCCCAGATAATAGCTGATATGGCGGGTATAAAAAATGCTTTTGGATTTGATTTAAATGCTGGTTGCTCAGGCTTTATTTATGGCTTAGTGACTGCATCCCAATTTGTAGAAGGAGGCCGGTATAAAAAAGTGATTTTTGTAGGAGCGGAGAAAATGTCTGTAATTACCGATTATACAGACCGTAAAACTTGTCCTTTGTTCGGAGACGCCGCTGCTGCAGTTTTGTTGGAACCTTCTGACGAGAATTTAGGAGTGATGGACCATATTCTCCGCTCTGACGGAAGCGGACGTTCCCATTTGTTTATGAAAGCAGGAGGATCTTTAAATCCACCCTCTATCGAAACGGTTACGAACCGGGAACATTTTATCTATCAGGACGGACAATATGTATTTAAACATGCTGTGTCGAAAATGGCAGATGTATCAGCGGAAATTATGGAAAAAAATCATCTGACAGCAGAAGATATTTCCTGGTTGGTGCCTCATCAGGCTAATCTGAGAATTATTGATGCTACAGCTCACCGCATGGGACTGGATCCTTCGAAAGTGATGATTAATATTCATAAGTTTGGAAATACTACATCGGCAACTATTCCTCTTTGTCTTTATGAATGGGAAAATCAATTACATAAAGGCGATAATTTGATTCTATCGGCTTTCGGTGCCGGATTTACCTGGGGATCTATCTATCTGAAATGGGCTTATGATAAGTAACCGGTCAAAATGATTTATAACTTCGGTGATCGTGTTTGCCTTTTTTAAAAGATGATAAAAAATAGTGAGTAAGCCGGTAGATTTAAATATTAACAGGAATATTTTATATTATTGTTTTTAAGGAGATTCGAAAAAAGTAAGGCTGATTCCCCAAAAAGGGATAAATCCGTAAAACGATATGAATACAGGATCATTTTTGATTCTGTATTTTTTTATGTATAGGTTTTAAAGATGTATTCCTTAAAATATTTACTGTTTAGGACCGGATTGAATTTAGTGAAAAGAGGTGACAAAAGAACCGTCCCCCTGTCACCTATTTGGGCGGAATGTAAATCTTTAAATTAATTATTTGGATTTACAGGGGTTTTTTAGTTAATTCGTATTTGATTTTTGAGGTAGAAATGAGTCAAATGGATTTTAATATAGGGAATGAGGGTTCATTAATCCTCGGGGAAACAGTCGTAAAAGGAGATATTTTTGCAGAAAAAGATGTCTGTTTAAGAGGTACATTGACAGGGGATATTCACTGTAAAGCTACTTTATTTCTACCTGCGGGGGCAAAGATAGAGGGGAATGTTTATTGTGCTAATTTGTTTTCTGCTGGTCTGATTACAGGGAATGTACAGGTTATCGGAAAGGCTTGCTTAAAAAAGAGTGCTGTGATAAAAGGGCATTTGATAACTTCTTGTTTGCTTTTACATCCACAGACAATTATTGAAAAGGGATTAAAATTGCAGGACAGGAAACGGTAGTAAATCCGATAGGATAGCTGATAATAAGTTCCTGGAAAATCGGGATTTACAAGGTCCTGAGGATGGGAAAGCTGCAGCGGAAAGGATAAAACTGTTCGTAAAGTTAAAAAGAGGGAATGTGAACATAAAAAATAGATAAATATGGGGAAAGAACCAAACAGTAATGCTGTAAATCTGATTTGTGAAGGTACAAGTATTGTGGGGGATATTAAAACTAAAAATGATATCCGGATTGATGGAAGCATTAAAGGAAAAGTCCATACTACTGGCAGATTAGTGGTGGGAAATACTGCAAAAATAGAAGGAGATATCGAATGTACGAATATCGATGTGATGGGTGTCGTGATGGGAAATATAAATGCAGAAGCTGCGGTGACATTGAAAGCCCCGGCCCGGATTGTCGGTAATATTGTCTCCGCTGTTTTGTCTGTAGAACAAGGTGTTTTTTTCGATGGTAAATGTCAGATGGTTAAAAAGGAAGTACGCGAATCGAAAGAAATTCAGAAATAACGACTATGAAAATGTTGATTATTATTCCGGCCCGTTATGCTTCTACACGTTTCCCCGGTAAACCCCTGGCTGAAATCGGGGGGAAACCGGTTATACAACATGTCGTTGAAAAGGCAGTAGCGGTGAGTACTGATGTATATGTGGCAACAGATGACGAACGCATATATAATAAAGTTGTTGCTTTAGGTGGAAAGGCTGTCATGACGGCTGCTACTCATCGAAGCGGTACAGACCGCTGTTTTGAAGCTTACTGTAAAATTACGGAAGGGAAGAAATGCCCGTATGACGTAGTTATCAATATTCAGGGAGATGAACCTTTTATACAGCCAGAGCAGATTCAGGCCTTGGCAGACTGTTTTGAAAATCCGGAAGTACAGATAGCGACATTGGCAAAACGATTTGAGACCAGTGCAGATATTTTTGATCCGAATAAGGTAAAGGTGGTGTTTTCCGCTTTCGGGAAAGCCTTGTTTTTTTCGCGTTCTCCTATCCCCTATTGCAGGGGAACCGAGAAGCAAAATTGGTTGACGGAAGTCGATTTTTATAAACATATCGGTATGTATGCTTATCGTCCGGAAATACTGAAGGAGATTACGGACTTAGCCCCTGGTAAATTGGAAAAAGCGGAATCCCTGGAACAATTAAGATGGTTGGAGAACGGTTATAATATAGCTGTAAAAATAACCGGACATGAATCTATTGGCATAGATACACCTGCTGATCTGGAAAAAGCCAATCAAATTTATCAGAAATAAAAAAAGGATCCGGGCTACCAAGATCCGGATCCTTCAGAAATTCTGTTTTCATTTGTTGAAACGAATAGACTTTTGAAAAGATCAGAAAACTAGATTGTCATGATATCTTTTTCTTTTGTCGACAGCATGTCTTCGATTTTCTTACTGTAAGTATCGGTTAATTTTTGTACGTCTGTTTCAGCATCTTTGGCAGCGTCTTCCGGTAATCCTTCTTTCGTCATTTTTTTGAATTGGTCGATGGCGTCCCGGCGGGCGTTCCGTATACTCACTTTAGCTGTTTCTCCAATAGTACGGGATTGTTTTACCAAATCTTTTCTGCGTTCTTCCGTTAAAGGCGGAACATTGATACGAATCAGTTCACCGTTATTATCCGGATTAAAACCAAGATTAGCATTCCGGATGGCTTTTTCAATAGGATTGATCATTTGTCTTTCCCAGGGTTGTACAGTGATGGTCCGGGGATCGGGCGAAGTAATATTGGCTACCTGAGCTAAAGGAGTAGGAGTACCGTAATATTCGACTAACACATCGTTCAGGATTTTGGGATTAGCTCTGCCGGCTCTGATCTTAGCCAGTTCATTTTCCAGATGATTTAATGCATTTTCCATTTGCTCTTTGGCATCATCCATGAATAATTTTACTTCCTCGTTCATATATTTGTTTTGTTGATGATTATAAATTGATATCTTACAAATTTTAACGTCCTTAAAATAAGAATCTAAAAGAATGATTTTAAAAGAAACGGATTTCTTTGTCAAACAAAACAAAGATAGAAATTTTTTTCACAATGGAAAATTTGTTTTATCCTTTTCCCTAAGGATGTTTGAATGTGTCAGATAAAGTTAATGGGTATCGTATAAGATACATGTACAGGTTTGCCATTTACTTTTCCGGGACTTTTCCATTTCGGCATCGATTTTATGACGCGGAGAGCTTCCGTATTAAAAATCTCATAAGGACTTTTACGGACTAAAGTTACGTCTTTGACTTCCCCATTTTTATCTATGATAAAATGGACGTATACTTTGCCCTTCAAACCCATTGTTTGTGCTGCCTCCGGGTATTGGATGCGGGCATTTATCCATTGGATAATATCTTCTCCGAATTGCGGCATTTTTTCTTTTGATAAAGATATGTCTGAAGATTGTGTGGGAATTAACGGGGAATTAGCGGGAGTGGATAAGGAGAGACTCTCTGTTAACCCATTCCGTATCATTTTGATCAGGGGAACAGGCCCTGTAGTGTTCTCTTCTATCGGAAACAAGGTTGAAAATAGTTGATTTTCTGTAAACGGGACGGCAGAAAGCGGACCGGATTCCGCTCTCCCTATGACAAGGGAAGTCGAACCGAAAAATAAAATCCCGCTGAGAAAGATAGACAGGACATAACTAAAAAGTTTGTATCTGCGAGAGTTAGCCTGTGTGATCATTTGTACTCTTCTTTTTAAATTTGAACAGGAAAAATAGTTCCGGAAGGGTGCTTTCCCTTTTAGGTTTTGGGATACAAGTAATTGCAGATAGCTGGAGGTTTGGAATTGTTGTACTACTTTCTGGTCGGCCAGGTATTCATGATTTTGTAGAATAAGTTGTTTGAAAATCCAGACGAAAGGATTGAACCAGTTCAGCATACAAATGATTTCGCTTATTTGTATATCCAGACTGTGTAATTGCCGGATATGGACTTTTTCATGTTCGATAATTTTCAATTTACTTTTTTTATCTAATCCTTGGGGATTAAAAAATAAATGGTGAAAAAGAGAGAAGGCCGGAACGGATTCGGGAAGCAAATAAATATATAAACCCTGAATTTTTTTATGGGGTAAAAGAGAAGAAAACTTAAAAATCTGAATCCAAAAATTTAGATAGCGGATAGAGAAAACAATGACTCCGCATAAATAAAAATAAAATAAATAACGGAAGAAGACAGGGCCGGACAAGAGGGCAGTAGGAGAGGTTTCGTTTATCCCGCCTTCTTCTAAAACATTTATTGACGGATAAGAAAGGAAATAAATGGGAGGAACTTTATTAAGAAATGGGTAAGAAAGGTGTATAAA
>JAEXFF010000277.1 GCA_023400335.1 Bacteroidota bacterium | reverse complement strand
ACAACACACAGCATACCGATTACAGTAATTACAGCCAAAGAACGCATAGCCGGATGTACAGCCAGAATCAAAGTCCCCAGCCCGATAAACATAGTCAGTGCCGATAAAGTAACCGACGTTTTATAAGAAGCCAGCATCTTTCGTCCATAAGCATACTCATACATCAGTCCATCTACAATAAAAATTGTATAATCATCACCCAATCCGAAGATAAAGGTGGCCAGAATAATATTCACGATATTAAAATGGATACCGGCTAATCCCATGAAACCTAAAATCCATATCCAGCTCAATGCCATGGGTAAAAACGCAATAAATGTCAACTCCAGCCGTCCAAAGGCAAACCAAAGAAAAAACAACACCAGAAATCCACAGATATAAAAAACGGCATTAAAATCGTCAGAAAGGGCATAGACCATTCGTTTTGTTACGGTAGTTGTATCAAATACGAAAGCCTGCGGCTGATTGTCCAAAGCCTCATAAATCTGTTCCTCCTTCCCCGGTTCCGCATAAAGCAATGTTACAATAGCCGATTTATCGGGCTGACAGATCAGGTATTCTTTTAACAGGATTTCCTGTATCAGACCAAAATAGGAAAGAGACTCCACCCGGAATTCTTTCTCCCACAATGCCCGGAAAGGCCTGAATGCCTCCGGACGGAATCCGGCCTGTTTCCCCCAATTATCCGTCAGATGCAGTAAAGAATCTCCATACTTCTCTTTAAAAGCATTCCAACGGCTGATTTTTACCTGCTGTAAAGAATCTGACGGGAAAAAATAACCAATCCCGTTTACTCCGCTCAATACTCCCTCTTTCAAGAACGCATTAATACGGGGGATTTGGGCTTCATACTCTTTCAGAGCCTCATTTAAAGTCGTGCCTTCTGAAATATGATACATACTTTTTTCTCCCAAAGTAGTATATTTACTCAAAGTCTCCAGCACATTCCGTTGTTCCGGAGTCATATAATTAATTTCCCGGAAATCGGTTTCAAAGGTCACATCATTACTGTAAACCCCTAAAACAAGGGTTATTCCCGCTACAATCCATACCAACCAGGTTTTTTTTTCCGGCCGTAAATTTACCCAGCATTCCAGCCAGCGGTTTTTCTGTATTCCGATTCGTCCTCCCACCCAATGGGGCATAAAACAAAGAACAAAAAGAATTGTCCCGACCAAAGCAAAAGCCGCAAAAAGTCCTAAATCCCGCATTGCTGCAGCACTGATAAACAGAAGACTCAAAAAAGCGCCTACTGTCGTGATATTCCCGATTAGCATCGGACTGACAATATCCTGTAAAGCCATACGGGGATCAGGTTCATGCTTCAGATGGATCAGGTAATGCAATGAATAATCCACTGCAATTCCGAGAATAACAGCCCCTGTACCGATAGCAATAGCGGAAACATTCCCTTTAAAAAGACAGAGTAATGTTAAACTCAGGGCAACACCGAAAGCCACCGGCAAGCAAACCAAAAATAAAGGCCATATGCTTCGGAAAAACCATCCCAGCAAACCGACCATCAGAACAAGCGCCAAGAGCATTGTCTGCCAGGCATCGGTCTTAATCCGTTCGGCATTTGTAACGGCCACCAGGGAAGGACCAAAATACTGCACCTGAATATCCTGCGGCAAGTAAGCTATTGTTTTTTGTATCGCTTTTGCTAGAGCAGCATTCTGCACTGTCTCACTACTTTTCTGTGCCAGTGTAATAAACAGCATCAGATGATCTCCGTCCTTTGAAAAAATATAATCGTCAACTAATGTATAATAATCATTTAACTGAAAATTTTTCAAGCGTTCCAGAACAGGAAGAGCAAAATGAAACGGATCCGTCTGAATACTTTTTTTGAGGACGGAGCCGGCAGGAGAGATCAGCAACTCCCGGTTTGAGGCAAATAAAGCTGCAAATTCCCCGGCATTTACGATAGAATCAATTCTCCGGTAATCTTCCGCTTCTAAAAAGTAAGGCATATTTTCAGTTAAGAAACCTGCCACAGCCGCCAATTTATCAATATTCACCCGATATTGAATATCCTTTACCAGATGTTCGTCCGTCAACGAATCCAACACTTCTGAAAATCTTTCCGCTCCTTCAATCAAACGCTCCCGTATTGCCTCTTTTTCCTGCAAAGTATCCGTAACAGAAAACCGGACAAAAATCTTATCGGCTATTCCGATATGGCGGTAAACAAAACCCAAACGCGCATTCTCCGGATTATCCGGCAAAAAACCGGTAATATCCTCTTCCAGTTCCACCCGGCTTCCGATCCACCCCATAGCAATCAAAAGCAGGACAGGTAATCCGATCCGCAATCCCCGCCTTCGGTGTAAACAGTCGTATAATTTCAAAAAAAATCCGGTCATTGTCTCTTTTTCTGAATCAGCCGGTATAATCGTTTGGGATAACCATAAAGTATAGCCCCGCCAACCAAAACCGTATTCAACATACTAATCCTTACAAAATCCCGGAACGGACGGAAATGAGTCACTCTCTCTCCGGGAGGAGCATAAAAAACATTTACAGGAACGGCTTTCAAGGGTATCCCTTCCCAGGCTAACCGTACTAATATTTCAAGTTCACATTCATACCGTTTCGTAAATATACGCATCCGCTGTACCGGCTCTAAGGGATACAGACGGAACCCCGACTGTGTATCCGGGAAACGAATACCCGTTTGTACCCAAAACCAAAAATTAGAAAAACGATTGGCAAAAGTATTTCCCTCCGGCATATGCCGCTGTTTCAATAAACGGCTTCCAACAATAAGAGCTCCGGACTCCCGTTTTATCTCTGCTATAAAACCAACGATATCCTCGGCCTGATGCTGTCCGTCCGTATCCATTGTCAGAACATATTTAAAACCCTTTTCCCAAGCCAGCCGAAACCCTTGCTGCAGAGCATAGCCTTTTCCCCGGTTTTTCGGATAAGAAATCGTCTCAATACGAGCTGCAAAATGCTCCAAAACCTCCGTTGTCTTGTCTGTAGAACCATCATTGACAACCAGTATTGAAGAGGTATAAGGCATCAACCCTTCTATTACCTGAGCCAAAGTACCGGCATTGTTATATGTCGGCAATACCGCACATATACCGAGTTGCTGTAATTCACTGGCCATCTCCATTCTTTTATCTTTTAGCCCTGTATACCTATAAATTGTATTTACCCCTTATATACCGCACTGATTTTAGCAAATACTTTTTCCTTATCCGATATTATAATAGATGCTTCAATACCTTCCGCCCCCTCAGAACATCCGATTTTAAATACAACCTCCCGGTTTTCTGCAGGCCGAAGCACATTCAGAAACTTGATATTTTTTGCCCGCACCATCCGCAATGGCTTGTGAAAATATGCAGCAACCAACTCCTGGCATATCTGCAAAATACAAACCCCGGGAGTAACCGGGTTGTCCGGGAAATGAGCCTTATAAATCAAATGTTCCGGATTAAGCCGTATCCTCGCCTCAAATCCCTCTTCCCTCTGCTTCTGATCCGTTATTTCATAAAAATTCTCCCACATCTCTCTTTACTAAAAAATCGTTTTATTCCTTCCACTGAAAAAAGGAATGGTCTATTCCTTTGTTTATTTTTTTATTCACAAATTCAATACGTGTTACATCTTCTCCCTGCCGTATCTCCACAGCTTGAATGGTATGCGCCTGTACACTAAATTCCAGAATCAAAACATCCATTATTTGCTGCAGTCTCCGGCTCCGGGACCTCAGGCTAATACGAAAGAGGTCCCCGTTACAGCTATATGCCGGCTCAAATCTTTCTTCGTCAACCAGCTTTTCCCCCCGGATACAAGCCAAGATCATTTTACCCATCTCGCCAAAAATCCGGCTTCCCCCACTACGATCCGTTGTTCCATCCTTTCTCATCCCTGATTTTCCTTTATTAATTATAAAATAATAAGTTTGCGGTTGCAAATATTCCCACCGTAAACAATCCGGCTTTTCGTAATACATCCGGCCTTCCGCCTCCGCTATTTCCCGCAAAATAGCTATTTCTTTCCGCTGTATAAAATCACACTCAAAAGTTTCTATTCCGGCAGAAATCCGTCGGATTTCATCCAGCATTTTCCGGAGTTCCTGCCCTTCCAACGGTTTAAATTCCTGTCCGTATCCTCCCGCAATTCCCAATAATACTCCCCAGACGATCATACAAAATTTACGCTTCATTTTCCTAATGTTTAGCAACGAGTATCACTCCTATCATTATTAAAATCACCCCTATCCAACGGGTCAAAGGCACAGTTTCCTGAAACACGAATACAGCGACCAACATACCGAAAATATAACTGATACTGATCATCGGATAAGCCATACTGAATTCAAAATGCCGCAGTATATACATCCACAACAAGGTTGCAATCACTATGCTGCCTCCTGAACAGGCCAATTGCCAGTTGACCAGCAAATCCCGGAAATAAGCCCGGCACAATTGAAAATTTCCCATCCGCGCCAAGGCAAATTTCAAAAAAACCTGTGCGAGCACCAGAAAAAGACTCTGTATGGTCGATAGCAGTATCAATTTCCACATGATGACAACAATATAAATGAATATTCTTTACCTTGCCAGTGATTGACCACCAAAAGGCGGCGCACTCCTTTAACCTCCTGTCCCGACAAGGTCAAATGTGCCGGAACAATACCGCTTTGCAAACAAACACAACCCACAAATACTCCGTATGCAGTTGCCGTAAAAAATTCTCCGCAAAGGGGTTTATAAACCATTTCTTCCCTCCCGGGCCATTTCCCCGGCCCATCGTACAAACAATCGTTTTGAACATCTCCGTTTTTCCCCGTCATGATTACGTCCACCTCCCCGGGGTCTATTCCATACCTTTTCAGGAATAGAAAAGCTTCCTGTTTCAGGTCTACACTTCCATAACCGATTTCCACGCTTTCCAGGCGAGCATACGCTTTTCCATCCTGTTCCTGCGACAACATAAAGGCAATACTTCCTTCTCCGGCAAAAGTACCTTTTCCAGGAGTTTGCACGATTTGTAAAGAATTGATTTCTTCTTCCCGCCAATACCCTAATTTCCCCAACAGATTGAAATAAGTCGGCGTCAACTCCTCATGTCCCCCTACCAAGGCGGAACGTATCCTTTTATTCGCAAATAAAAGTCCTGCCTCCTGTAACGCACTTTCAAAAGAAATTCCCCGATGAACATGCGTATTGTTATAACCGTGGCATTTTATACGGATGGCAATCTGTGAATTGATCGTATTGTGTGTAGAATGGATAAAAAAAGCCGGGTGCAGACATTCTTCCCCTTCCCGTACCATTGCCCCTAAAAACCGTTCTGTGTCTTCCACACATCCCAAACCGGTACCCGATAGTATTGCATCTGGCATAAATTCCCCGGCTTCCTTCATAGCCCACATAGAAGAAACAATTGCCCGCTTTATAATAGGACTCATGCGCCGGGCTGCCATCGGTTCGATAAACTGACGGAAGTCCGGTTCAATACACCTTACCTGAGGCGTGTTATATGCAAGCGGATCAAAAACTCCAGCAACAGACAAAGGCTGCTGTATTGAAACAGCCCCTATTCCCCTGATATATACATTCAATGCTCTCATGTTTTTGCTCCTCCTATAATTCTGAAAATATCAATGTCGAATTATTGCCGCCAAAGCCAAAAGAATTGGATAATACATGCCGTAAAGAAATATCTTGCAGGAGTTCCCGTACAGGCTCAAAAGGCAATTCCGGCATTGGATGTTGAAAACGTAAGTTTGCCGGAATCATCCGGTGCTTTAAAGCCAAAATGGAGATAACCGCTTCTACGCCACCGGAAGCACTTGTCGTATGTCCTGTCATCGCTTTGGTCGAACTCACATGAGGTACCCGGTTTCCAAAAACCGCTGTAATGGCTCTTCCCTCCGATAGATCGTTATTCCGTGTACCGGTACCATGAGCATTAATATAACCGATCTCTTCCGGCTCCAATTTCCCCATAGAAAGTGCTTCCCGCATCGCTAATACAGCTCCTTTTCCCTCTTCAGAAGAAGCCGTTTGATGGAATGCATCGCAGGCATTTCCATATCCGGACAACATACACCACGGCTGTCCCCCTCTTTGCAAAGCTTCCGATTCCCGCTCCAATACGAGATAAGCAGCTCCTTCTCCCAAATTAAGTCCCGAACGGGTATCGTCAAAAGGCCTGCAAGGTTCCTTATCCAGTATCATCAAAGAACGGAATCCGTTTAAATGGAACTTTGTAAGGCATTCTGCTCCCCCAACTACTGCTACATCCGTCATTCCGGCTTTAAGCAAATTTGCTCCCAATATGACTGCATTAGCAGCTGAAGAACAAGCTGTCGACAGAGTAGTTACATACTGAAATCCTCCGATTGCGTCGGCCATCCGTTCCGTACAGGCGCCACACTCGTGTACAGCTATATAAGCATTCATAGAGCCGTTCGTCAGAAAATCCAGATAATATTGCTCGCTCTTTTCCATTCCTCCCACAGTGGTCCCGTTGATAAAAGA
>JAEXFF010000270.1 GCA_023400335.1 Bacteroidota bacterium | reverse complement strand
CTTTTTGACTGAGCCGGCTACTTCTGAGGTTGTATTTGGCAAGGCAACATTCCAGGTTGTCATATCCGATTCTTTTTACAGAGGTATCAATCAAACCGGCAGCAGCTAATTCTCCCATAATACTCATGACTCCTCCGGCACGGTTTACATCCTGTATATGATAATGGGAATTGGGGGCAACCTTACAAAGTACCGGAATTTTTTTCGATAAGCGGTCGATATCCTGCATCGTAAAACTGACCCCGGCTTCGTGGGCGATGGCCAGTAAATGGAGCACGGTATTGGTAGAACCCCCCATGGCGATATCCAGGGACATGGCATTTTCAAAAGCGGCTTTAGTAGCAATGGAGCGGGGCAGCACGGAGTTGTCCCCTTCAAAATAATATGTTCCTGCCTTTTGTACAATCAGGGAAGCTGCCTTTTCAAACAAACGCTTCCGGTTTTTGTGGGTAGCAGGGATAGTACCGTTTCCCGGTATAGCCAATCCCAATGCTTCCGTCAGACAATTCATGGAATTTGCCGTAAACATACCGGAACAGGAACCGCAGCCCGGGCAAGCACATTTTTCAATCTCTTCTATTTCCTTTTCGGAATAACGTTCGTCAGCCCCCATTACCATAGCGTCAATCAGGTCTACAGCTTTTCCTTTATAAGAACCGGCTTCCATAGGACCGCCGGATACAAATATCGTCGGAATATTTAACCGCATGGCAGCCATTAACATGCCAGGGGTGATTTTATCGCAATTGCTGATACAAACTAAAGCATCTATTTTATGGGCATTAGCCATATACTCAATGCTGTCTGCTATCAATTCCCGGGAAGGCAAAGAATAAAGCATTCCTTCATGTCCCATAGCTATTCCATCGTCTATTGCGATTGTGTTGAATTCGGCAGCAAAACATCCTCTTTGTTCGATGAGACCTTTTACATATTGTCCGATTTCATGCAGATGTCCGTGTCCCGGAACAAATTGAGTGAACGAGTTGGCAATGCCGATCACCGGCATGCCAAATTGTTCTTGTTTCATTCCGTTTGCGCGCCAGAGACTTCTGGCTCCAGCCATTCTCCGGCCTGTCATCGTAATTGCGCTTCTTAGTTTGTTTCTCATTTTTATGTAGATTGTGCAGTGTGTTGCTGAAAACAAAAAGGCCTTTCCCATTTGTGAGAAAGGCCTTTAAAACTCTATATGTTCTATATCATCATTCAATTAAATACACCTTTCTCACGTCGTGGCAGAGGACCACGAGAGTCAGAATATTAATTAGGTGTAAATATAAATTTGTCATATTTTAAATTTTTATGCACACAAATATAACAATGAAACTTTGAAAAAACCAAATATTTCTTCAATTATTTACATTCTATAAGCGTTTTGTGTAGAATTATACAAATGCAAACGTATGCATAAAAATTCATTATTTTTGGATTTTAATTGATACTTAGGTGTGTTTATTCTCCTTTTTGGTTGTAGGGAGAAGTAGGGGCTTAAAAAGACAACATTGTTTTATACCGGATACGGATTCAGCGGACAACTTATTAATAAATAAACTTTTCGTTCGGGAGAAGGAGTGTAATATTGTTAATCTGTGGGGTTTCCGTAAAGGGTATTCATCTGTGAGAAGTGAGGAAAGATTAGGGGTGTTTCTTTCTATTCTTCTCTCGGATGGGAAGAAATGTACAGTTCATTTTTGACAGAAGACAAAGGAAAGAAAAATACTTTTACTTCTTCCGGCAGAAAATTTTTTCCCGTCTGGAATTCATAATGATTATATATAGCAGAAAATTGCTGTTTGGGTTTATTTTCCCATCTGAGCAAAGCCATCAGTATAATGATGACAATCGTCAAAATTCCCGTTATTACTAATCTCATCGCCTCAAAGTTTAATAGGTGGATCAATTTATACGGGTAAAAAGGGACAAGGTTACAGAGAAGCTAAAAAGAAGGGTTAAAGCTTCTAAAATAGCTGTAAAAATTCAGGAGTTCAACTTATTTTTTGCTTCCGGAAATCTTTGTAACTTTGTGGGAATTATTATGGGAGGATGGATACAATTATTGATTTATTTGAGCGGAGTTGTGTGAAATTTCCGGATAATCCTTATTTATGGGAAAAAAGGAAAGGAAAGTATGAGGCGATAACTTATTCTCAGACAAAATCCCGGGTGAAGGATATTGCTGCGGGGTTGGTAGCTATCGGGTTAAAAAAGGGGGATCGGGTTGCATTGTTGAGTGAAGGCTGTAGTGACTGGGTATGTAGCGAGCTGGGGATTTTATATGCCGGAGGAATAAGCGTGCCTTTAAGTATTCGCTTGACGGAGCAGGAATTGATATTCCGTTTAAATCATTCTGAAGCCCAGTACGTTTTTGTTTCTTCTTATTATCAGAATAGCATCCGGAATATCATTGGGCAGTTAAAATTTGTGAAGACTGTTTTTGTATTCGGTTATACGGGAGAAATAACGGATTTGTATATTTCTTTTGCCCGGCTGCTGGAAAAAGGGAGGCGACAATTAAATATATATCCGGAATGTCTGGAGGGGGTAGAAAAGACAATCCGGGGTGAAGATCTTGCCAATATTTCTTATACTTCAGGTACCACTGCGGAACCGAAGGGTATTATGCTTTCCCATGCAAATTATGTATGCAATGTTTTGCAAGCCGATTCTCTCATTCGGATACCGGAATATTACAGGGGTTTGCTTTTTTTGCCTTGGGATCATAGTTTTGCTCATACCGTTGGGATATATTCTTTTATGTATAACGGAGCTTCTGTGGCGGCAGTTGATTTCGGGAATTCTCCTTTGGAATTTCTTCGCAATATACCTGTGAATATGAAAGAGATAAGGCCTCATGTTTTGCTC
>JAEXFF010000218.1 GCA_023400335.1 Bacteroidota bacterium | reverse complement strand
CAGTAAGGGTGGTCTTTTCTTTTTCCGCTTATGAAAGCAGGAAACCGGCTGCTTCGGACTGTTTATTCCTCCACCTGACGTATGGACAATCCTATTCTTTTTCGTTCCAAATCGATCAAAACCACTTTTACCCGGACTTGCTGATGCAGGCTCAACACATCGGCAGGATTTGCAATATAACGACCGGCAATTTCCGAAATATGGACCAGTCCGTCCTGTTTCACCCCGATATCGACAAATGCACCAAAGCTGGTTATATTGGTTATAATACCCGGTAATACCATATTTTCTTTCAGATCTTCTATCTTCGAAATCCCTTCTGCAAAACTGAAAACCTTCGCCATAGTCCGGGGATCCCTTCCCGGCTTTTTCAATTCTTCCAGAATATCTTTCAGGGTTAAAATCCCGGTCTTTTCATCTATATAGCGTTCAGGCTGAATGCGCTCACATAACTTTTCATTTCCTATTAATTCCCCTACTTTTACCCCCATATCCCGGGCTATCTTTTCGGCAACATAATAGGACTCGGGATGTACAGCCGAATTATCGAGTGGGTTTTGCGCATTCTCTATTCTCAGGAAACCGGCACATTGCTCAAATGCCTTCGGTCCCATACGCTTTACCCGTTTCAACTCCTCCCGGCTCTTTATTGCTCCCTTTTCCCGTATATATTCCACAATATTTTCTGCCAATACCGGTCCTAATCCCGAAACATAAGTCAATAAATATTTTCCGGCTGTATTAACATTGACCCCCACTTTGTTTACGCAAGATTCCACCACCTGATCCAAAGTTTCTTTCAACTTTCCCTGATCCACATCATGCTGGTATTGTCCGACGCCTATCGATTTCGGGTCGATCTTTACCAGCTCCGCCAAAGGATCCATAAGGCGTCTCCCGATAGACACCGCTCCCCTTACCGTAATATCGTATTCCGGAAACTCTTCCCGGGCAATTTTCGAGGCCGAATAAACAGAGGCTCCGCTTTCGCTTACTACAAATACCTGTACCGCATGACCGTACTGCAAATTTTGGATGAAGCGTTCCGTCTCCCGGCCGGCAGTTCCGTTTCCAATAGCAATCGCCTCAATTCCATACGTTGCCACCATATTCATCACCTTAGCCGCTGCCTGTCTGTATTCGTTCTGAGGGGGATGCGGATAAATATTCTCATTGTGAATGAGTTTTCCGGTCTCGTCCAGACAAACGACTTTACAACCGGTCCTAAACCCCGGATCTATTGCCAAAACCCTTTTATTTCCAAGAGGAGATGCCAGTAGCAACTGCCGAAGGTTTTCAGCAAACACGCGGATGGCTTCGGTATCCGCTTTCTGTTTGGCTAAAGTCATATACTCCGCTTCAATCGAAGGAAATAACAGCCTTTTATACGCATCCTTTATGGCAAGACACACCTGCCGAGTACTTTCATTGTTCCCTTTTACAAATATTCTCCCGATTCCTTCCAGGGCTTTTTCATTTTCTACTTCCAAATTTACCTTCAGGAAACCTTCTGCTTCTCCCCTCCGGATAGCCAATATCCGATGAGAAGGGCAATGTTTCAAAGATTCCCGGTAATCGAAATAATCGCTATACTTCTCTCCTTCTTTTTCTTTTCCCTTTATCACTTTAGCGCACAATACAGCTTCCTTTTCGATCAACCGCCGGATCCGGTTGCGGGCTGCCTCCTGTTCATTCACCCATTCAGCAATAATATCCCTGGCGCCTTGTAAGGCTTCTTCTTCATCCCGGACTTCCCCTTTCACAAAACGGATGGCTTTCATTCCTACATCGCCTGCTTCCTGCCGCATCAAAAGAGCAGCCAAAGGCTCTAAACCTTTCTGACGGGCTTTTGCTGCCCGTGTCTGCTTCCTTGGCTTATAAGGCAGATAAAGATCTTCCAAAACGCGCAACTCCCCGCATTCTTCTATCTGCCTCTCCAGTTCTTCCGTCAGCTTATCCTGTTCCCGTATACTCTCCAGTACCACAGATTTCCGCTTTTCCAGTTCCTGAAATTGAGCATACAAAGTCTTTATTTCTGTAATACGGACTTCATCCATATTTCCGGTCATTTCTTTCCGGTAACGTGCAATAAAAGGTATCGTAGCCCCTTCTTCCAATAATTGAAGCAAATTCCGAATAAAACGGGGCTCTCCAACGACTCTGCCGGCAATAAAATCCACCGGTTTTTTATAATTTTCCGTCATGTAAACAATACTATTATTATCTTTGTTATTCATAAGCTTCTCAAGCAGACACCTTCCGGTTTATTTACGGCAACTCCGGGTGTTTTTCTCCATTAAACCTCCTTTTTATCCTCTGTTTTATGAATTTTCTCCCCAAAACAGAAATATTACCTCAAAATCGGAAACAAATATACAAGTTCTGCCATTTAATGACTATCTTTACAGTCCGATAATTAAAAGGCAAGTAAAATTTAAATGATTCAGGTAAAAGAGATAAAGAAAAGTTACGGACCCCTTCAGGTTCTGAAAGGAGTGGATTTAAATATACGGGAAAAAGAAATCGTCACTATTGTCGGAGCGAGCGGGGCAGGGAAAAGTACACTTTTACACATTATCGGTACCCTTGATTCACCCGACAGCGGAGAACTCTGGTTTGAAAACACCAATATTGCAACGTTTTCTCCCAACAAACTGGCAGCTTTCCGCAATAACAATATCGGTTTTGTCTTTCAATTTCACCATTTATTACCCGAATTTACCGCCCTTGAAAATGTTTGTTTACCGGCATGGATCAAAGGTAAAAGTGGAAAAGAAGTAGAAAAAAAAGCCCTGAACCTGCTGGAATTGATGGGATTAAAAGAAAGAACCGGCCACAAACCGAACGAATTATCGGGAGGGGAACAACAAAGGGTATCTG
>JAEXFF010000203.1 GCA_023400335.1 Bacteroidota bacterium | reverse complement strand
CTTTAATGGATAGGAAATTAGCCGTCTCCTTGTCAACTGATTCTACGAATCCGACCAGTTCCCCTTCCGGAAAAATAGAAGAAAACCCTGATGTCACAATGGTATCTCCCCTTTGTACGTCTACGTGGAAGGGAATATCATTCAGATAAGAATAGCGGTAGTCATTTCCGTCCCATTGCAGGGAACCGTAATATCCGTTTTTTTTAACTTTTGCAGAAACCCTGAGATTGACATTTATCAAAGGGAGCACAACTGCATAGTGATTACTGATATTCCGGATAATTCCCACTACTCCGTCTGAAGAGATTACAGCCATTTCTTTTCTTATTCCGTCCGTAAACCCCTTATCAATTGTAATATAATTTTTAGTTTTATTAAAATTGGAGTTGATGGTTTGTGCTTTCCGGTATACATACGATACTGTCACTATTGCAGTATCTGTTGGAACGGGAGCGAAAGTCCCCCTCATTTGTTCGATTCTGTTCCTCAGTGCCGTATTTTCCTCCAGTAATTTCCGGTTGGCAGATTCCAAATGAAAATAATTTTGAATATCCGTCAGGTAGGAAGAAATATAGCAAAAAAGTGAAGAAGTTTGCCGGGAAAAAACTGTTTTCTGATAGTTATTGTGTTGTACAATTAAAGAAAATGCCACAACTTCCAATAGTATAAAAATTATAGTAAAATGGTACTTTAATATAAGTTTTATAATATTCTTCACGGTTCATTTGTCTTGCGACGGCTGTTGAAAAGGCAGAACAAATCGATCTGTCTTTTCAACAGCCGTCAACATTAATGATTGATCAGCGGATCAGGAATGAGAATTTGTCCACATTCTTCAGAGCTATACCTGTACCACGGGCAACAGCACGCAAGGGGTCTTCTGCTATATGGAAAGGTATATTGAGCTTATCGGACAAACGCTTGTCTAATCCTCTTAAAAGTGCACCGCCTCCGGCCAGGTATATCCCTTTATTGACAATATCAGCATACAGTTCCGGAGGAGTTTGTTCCAAAGCTCCCAGGATGGCAATTTCGATCTTAGAGATAGATTTTTCCAGACAGTGCGCTATTTCCTGATAAGAAACCGGCACTTCAACCGGGAGGGAAGTCATCTGATTCGGACCCTGCACAATAAAATCGGCCGGTGGTTCATCCAGTTCTGAAAGGGCCGATCCCACATGAATTTTGATTTCTTCAGCTGTTCTTTCTCCGATTTTTATATTGTGCTGGTGACGCATATATTCCTGGATATCATCGGTAAGGTCATCTCCTGCGATACGGATAGACTTATTGGTGACAATACCTCCCAGAGAGATCACAGCAATTTCCGTAGTTCCCCCCCCTATATCCACAATCATATTGCCTTCCGGGGCTTCTACGTCTAAACCGATACCCAAAGCTGCTGCCATAGGTTCGTAAATCATATATACGTCGCGGCCTCCGGCATGTTCGGAAGAATCCCGTACAGCACGTACTTCAACTTCTGTACTTCCCGAAGGGATACAAATGACAATACGTAAAGAAGGAGAAAAGAATTTGTTATTAATATTGGCCATTTTGATCATACCGCGGATCATTTGCTCCGCAGCATTAAAGTCGGCAATAACACCATCCCTTAAAGGACGTATGGTTTTGATATTGTCATGCGTTTTCCCCTGCATCTGCCGGGCTTTTTCCCCAATGGCAATAACTTTTTCTGTCCGGCGGTCAATCGCTACGATAGAAGGTTCATTTACAACCATTTTATCGTTGTTTATTATAATGGTGTTGGCCGTACCCAGGTCAACAGCTATATCTTGTGATAAAAAAGAAAATAATCCCATGTCTTTATTTAGTGTTTGAAATGTCTCATTCCTGTAAAAATCATTGCAATCCCATATCTGTCAGCGGCTTCGATCGATTCCTGATCCCGGACGGAACCTCCGGGTTGTATAATAGCCGTGATACCGGCTTTGTAAGCTGCTTCCACACAATCCGGGAAAGGAAAGAAAGCATCTGAAGCCATGACACTTCCTTTTATCCGGTCTCCTCCCTGCCGGATTGCATTTTCCAATGCCCAAATACGGCTGACTTGCCCCGGTCCGACACCCGTCGTGCATTTGTCTTTTGCAATAGCAATTCCATTCGATTTGGTATGCTTTACAACTTTCCAAGCAAAAAGCAAATCTTCCTTTTCCTTTTCATCGGGATGACGTTTGCTCACTACTTTTAGTCCCTCTTCCGCGAGGAGAAGGGTATCTAAATCCTGGATCAGTAAGCCTCCCAATACAGTTTTGGCTTTACAAGCCGATTTATCCGTTTTCAGGATGTTGTCAAGCTGAAGCAAACGGATATTTTTCTTTTTGGTTAAAAGCTCCAATGCTTCCGGTGAAAAGGAGGGAGCCAGAATCACTTCCAGGAAGATTTGAGACATCATTTCTGCTGTTTCTCTGTTAATCTCCCGGTTAGCCGCTACGATCCCCCCATAAATGGAAACAGGGTCCGCTTCGTAAGCTTTTCTATAGGCCTCAGCAAGCGTAGGCGCACTGCCTACTCCACAGGGATTGGCATGCTTAGCTGCAACGACCGTGGGCTCCTCGAATTCTTTTAATGTTTCCAGGGCTCCGTCAGTGTCTCCGATATTATTGTAAGATAGCTCTTTCCCGTGTAACTGCCGGGCAGCAGTTAAAGTGCCTTCCGTTCCTTTTATAGCAGTGTAAAAAGCAGCCGCCTGATGCGGATTTTCTCCGTACCTCAACGTCTGCTTTTTCTCAAAAGTAAGGGTAACCGTTTTAGGTTCGCGGATGTGCAAACGTTCTGAAAAATAGTTTGCAATCAATGCATCGTAATGCGCTGTATGTATAAAAACTTTAGCTGCCAGCATTTCTTTGGTTTTCAAAGAAGTGTCTCCCTCTTCCTGAAGTTCTTGTATAACTTTACCGTAATCTTCAGGATCCGTCAGAACCGTTACAAAACGATAGTTCTTAGCTGCTGCACGAATCATCGTGGGACCGCCAATATCAATATTTTCAATGATTTCTTCCTGAGAAACCCCAGGTTTCAAAATAGTTTGCTTAAAAGGGTAAAGGTTGCATACGACCATATCTATCGGTTCAATTCCCAATTCCTTCATTTGTTGGAGATGATGATCATTGTCTCTGACAGCCAGTATTCCTCCTTCTACGTGAGGATGTAACGTTTTTACTCGGCCGTCGAAACATTCGGGGAACTTTGTCAGGTCTGAAATATCTTGAACTTGAACGCCTTCTTCTTTCAGTTTTTTAGAGGTTCCTCCGGTAGAAATGATTTCCCATCCCATGGAATTTAATGATTTTGCAAAATCAACAATTCCCGTTTTATCAAAAACACTGATTAATGCTCTTTTCATCCGGATATTTTATTAGTGTAAATTTCGTTTCGTCGCAAAGGTAAAAAAAAAGAACGTTTTTTTTTCATAAATTCGCAGATAGTGTAATATTTTTATTAGAGGAACGCTTCGCAGGTGGTTAATATATGATTTACAATAATTTATGTATTATCTGTAGCGGGCGAAAAGATGAAATTATTAACTTTAATTCTGATTCAACAGGAATATTTGTTTTTTACGTAAAGAGTATAAATAAAAAATGCTACTTTTGAACGACAAAGAAAAGCAGGCTGTAAATTAAAAAGACAGAAAATGAGCGATAACAATACTTCTGACTGGATATACCTCCTTATGACTTTGATTGTAGGAGGCATTGGTTTTATAAGATCCCAGTCGAAGAAAAAACCCGTAAAACCAAATCCGGATAGCACAGCGGAAACAGAATATGACGGAGAATGGCTGGAGGAAGAGAGGAAAGCCGGGACTGATCCGGTACTGGTTGAAACGTATTCTGATTACTACAAAGGTGGGATGGAGGCTTATAAGACGACAGAAAGTGACGATTACTACAATGAAAAACTTGCCGCTTTGCATACAGCTTCTGAAGAAAAGACGAAAAAGGCTGAAGAAGAAACAGAGGAGACGGATTTCGATTGGAAAAAAGCGATTATTTATAGCGAAATTCTCAACCGGAAATATTTTTAAAAATTAATGCCGATCCCTGTGGAAAAGGAAAAGATATAAGGTTTAAAATCAATATTTTCATCTTCACTAATCGATTGTAAATAATAACGAAATCCCGGTTCCAGCATAACTTTGATTTTGGGAGAGATTGGATATTCGATTCCGATAGCCCAGTCGGTACTGATATTGAAATTCCGGATATTTTCTGTACTGCCGATGTATTCCCTGCTATTTTCACGAGTCAGATACGCTTTGTTGCTGATGATAAAACTTCCGCTGAAACCGGCCAATACGCTAAACCGGATTTTGCTATTGTTCAGGTAATATTTTACAGCTATCGGAATTTCCAGGGCATCGAATACCTGTTCTATTTCACTGCTGCTACCGTCTTTTGTGGTGATAAAACTGGGAGACCCGACAACTTCTGCTGTACTTCTGCTCTTGATATTACCAAGAGGAGATTTGGTAACTTTTTTATTCACAGCCCCTAGCGGAGACAAAATATATCCCGGGGTTTTACTATTATCCATATAAGTATAGGCCCGGCTCTCTCCGGATTTTTGTCCCATACGGGTATACATAATCCCCGTTTGTATAGAAAAACGTTTGTGAGGAATAATAGCTACTTTCATTCCTCCGCTTAAATTAAATATACCGCTCATCTGGTTCTTGGGAAAATTATAAGCCTGACTTTGTGCATCCGGAGAATTATAAATTCCGGAAGCATAACCGGGAGCGATATGCCCGCTCAGTAAAATTTTTGTCTTTTTACCGGGAAGCAATGCAAATTTTTTATCGGACTGCTCTGCTTCTAAAATTTGATTGTATAGCTGTAAAGTTTTATAAGATTGTTTATTGACCAGCGGAATATAGTCTTTTTGCTTTAAATTAATAGAAGGGCCATGAAAAGTAAGCGATGCAACTTTTTCTTCATCCAAACGTTCCGGGATTATTTCAGAAAATACGGTACGTTTTTGCGGAACCCGTTCTTCAATTGCAGATACTTTGTAAACAGCCGGGACAATAACGGCTAACCGGGATTCAGGCAGGATATATTCCAGTTTATTTACCGGTCGGACAGAAGAGGAATAAAACACAGGGACAGTGTCCGAAGTATTTTTTAAAATTGCTATCCCGCTTACAGCAAGTAACAAAGCTATGGCCGCAGCTGTTCTGTAACGCCACAGGATAATTTTTCTTTTCCTTTTATTGACTTGCAGTTGTCGGTTTATATTTTCCCAAATATAAGCTGGCGGCTCAGCATGCCTGTTTTGGTATGCCTTTTTAAATAAAGAATCTATATTAGTGCTCATATTTCAGGTAATCTTTAATTTTCCTTTTCAGTATATCTCTTGCCCGGGCCAAATTAGATTTTGAAGTCCCTTCACTTATACCTGCTAACGCAGCAATTTCCTTGTGTTGCATTTCATCGATTGCATAAAGCTGGAAAACCTGCCTGTATCTTTCCGGTAATTCTTCTATAAAGCCGAACAAAATATCTTCCGGAATATAAATATTCTCTTCCACATCCGTTACTGTCATTTCCGGAACTTCTTCCACGATCTTTATTCTGTTATTTTTCCGGTATTTCTCAAATATGATGTGAATAAAAATCCTTTTCATCCAGCCTTCGAAAGAGCCTCTGCCTGAATATTGTGCTATCGATTCAAACACTTTCAGAAACCCGTCCTGCAAATGATCTTCAGCTTCAGATCTATCCTGTGAATATCGGAGACATATAGCAAACATCCGGCTAGCGAATAGTTTATAGAGCTCTTCGGCAGCCTTCGGATCACCTTTTTTACATTTCTCTATTATGTTGTCCAATTTACACATCGATAGCTGTTGATAAGATGCAGTACATCCAAAAAGGTTGCGTCATCCTTTCCAGAATGACGCAATCTTTTTTAAATTTTTTTTGTTTTCTTTTGTAGCCAGGCTGCTTCTTCGGGATGAAGGTCAGGAGCAATTAATTCATACACTTTTTGATGATATTCATTCAGCCATTCTTTTTCTTCTTCACTCAATAATTCAATTACCAGGGCTGATGTGTCGAAATAACAAAGTGTTAGTGGTTCAAAACCGAGCCATTTTCCAAATTCGTTTTCACACAATTGATAACAAGCTACAATATTTTCATGCCTTACACCGTGAGCATTTTCCCGGTATATGCCTGGTTCGTCGGAAGTCACCATACCCGGTAAAAGGGCCTGGTCTCTCCAGCTTTGACGAATATCCTGCGGTCCTTCGTGTACGCATAGAAAATGTCCGATCCCGTGTCCGGTTCCATGTCCGAAATTCCTAAAATGATTCCATAATGGTTGCCTGGCAATGATATCAATGTTTGCTCCGGTAGTTCCCTGTGGAAAAATGCATCTGCTCAGGCCAATCATTCCTTTCAGCACAAGAGTATAATCTTCTTTTTCCAGAGGGGTCAATTCTCCCAGCGGCACGGTACGGGTGATATCCGTTGTACCACACCAATACTGGCCTCCGGAGTCCACCAGATACAAACCTTTGGGTTGCAGCAATGTATCTTTTCCTGGCAGAGCCGAATAGTGTGGTAAAGCTGCATTGGGACCATAAGCGGAAATGGTGTGAAAACTGTCGGAAATATAATCCGGGTTTTCCCGCCGCAGAGCGGTGAGTTTTTCAGCTGCTTCCGTTTCGGAAATAGGCTGTTTTTCTATTTGCTTTTCCAACCAGTAAAAAAATCGGGTCATTGCAATCCCGTCTTGCTGACAGGCTTTCCGGAAACCTGCTATTTCCGTGGAATTTTTCACTGCTTTCCAAAGGACGACCGGAGATTTGGCTGCTATGATCTCGTGAGAAGCTGCAATTTTATGATATACGGCAAAATTCAATGTAGAAGTGTCCAGGCTTATTCTCTTCCGGTCTTTCCATTCCTCCAGGAAAAGAAATAAATGGTGATAATCCCGAATTTCCACCCCGGCATCTTCCAATGATCGCTTGACCTCCAGCGGAATTTTAGAAGGTTTTACGAACAGCCAGGCCTGCTCGGAAGAGACCAAGGCATAACTGATCACAACCGGATTATAGGGAATATCGTTTCCTCTTATGTTGTACAACCAGGCGATTTCGTCCAGACAGCTGAAAAGAATGGCATCTGCACCTTTTTCTTTTATATCCTCCCGGACACACTGAATTTTTTGTACTGTAGACTGTCCTGTATATTTTTCATCCAATAAAAATACGGGAGCATCCGGAAGAGCAGGCCGGTCTAACCAAATTTCCCCCAGTAAATCGGTTTTTTCCACAACCTGAATTTTTTTGGAAGTAAACAGTTGTTTTAACCGTTCGACCTCTCCGACAGTCATACAAAAACTATCAATTCCGACTTTCGATTCTTCCGGAAGTATACTGTTTAACCATTCGGGATAATCTACCGCTTCCGGTACCCTCAATTTGTGCATCCGGATACCACTTCCCTCCAATTCCTTCCCGGCCTGAATAAAATAGCGGGTATCGGTCCACAAACCTGTCTCTTCTCTGGTTACGACAACTGTACCATACGAACCGGTAAAACCGGATATCCATTTCCGCTGTTGCCAGGCCTCCGGTAAATATTCACTGTTGTGCGGATCAATTCCGGAAACAATATAAGCATCTAAACCTTCCCGGTCCATGATATTCCTTAAAGCAGCCAGTTTTTCTTTTATCGTCATAAATTATTCAATTTTATTATTTTTTCAAATATAATAAGAATCGTACAATTTACAAATAACCAGTCAAAGTACCGTCTAAAAAACAGTTCGGGATTTATAAAAAATCATGTTACATTTGTAATCGGATTTTTGGCCGGTAAATCGCAGAGAGCCCTATTACATTTGTAACAAGTTTGTATAAAGAAAGAAAGTATACAAATGTAAACCAAATCGGAATTCAAAAGATATCACTTTCATTTATGTTTGATACATAATTAATTGAAAACCTGTGATATATATACAATTATTTAATTTTTTTATTTATGAATTAAAGGCGGATATCCTTTAAATGTTCTTATTTTTGTAGGAAATTTATAATATAATATTTATAAAGTGTTTTATAATCATATGTTTATAATATTTATATAAATAATAAATTTAAGTATAAAACAAACTGCAAAATAGGGTAGGATCGGTTTTAAATATTGATTATTAAACTATTATATGCTTATTTAAGCAATGTCTTGAACTTCAATTATTCAGAGTTTACAAAAAAACCGGCGTAAATATATTACAGATGTAATCAATCTTATATTACAAATGTAATTTGATTTTTGAGTTTATTTTTGTTACATTTGTAATATCAATTGAGGTACTTTGTATAGTATGCATTACATTTTTACAAAGATTCAGAGTTATGAAAGAACGTTTAAATGAACTTATTGAAAAGAAGGGGCTTACGGCTACAAAATTCGCAAATATGATAGATGTCAATCCCTCTGCGATTTCGCATTTATTAAAAGGAAGAAATAAACCCGGATATGATGTGCTGGTAAATATTGCCAGGGTATTTCCGGATATCAGTATGGATTGGCTGTTGACGGGAAAAGGCAAAATGCTGGTTTCTGAATCTGTGACAATTTCGGATGGATCTGAAACTGTTGTACAACAGTCAGAAAAGAGCAAAGCCAAAGAAGAAAAGGCAACAGAAAGTGAAATAGCTGTTCCGGCGGCAACTAAAGGAATTGCTACTGCTTTACCGGACATTACGCCAGGTAAAACAGTAGAACGAATTGTTTTATTTTTTACAGACGGGAGTTTTGAAGATTATACAAAAGGATAAAATTCAGATTAATCCAATAATATCCTGTATTTTTTGAAAACCGTTTTGATCCAGGTAGTCATTTATCCCCTTAATTATTTTTACTGTTATTCCGGGATCTGTAAAATTCGCTGTACCTACCTGAATGGCAGAAGCTCCTGCCAAAAAGAACTCGATAGCGTCTTCTGCATTCATAATTCCCCCCAATCCGACAACCGGTATTTTTACGGCTTTGGCAACCTGCCATACCATACGCAAGGCGACAGGTTTCACACAAGGTCCGCTTAATCCTCCGGTAATAGTACTCAGTTTTGGTTTTCGGGTTCGGATATCGACGGCCATTCCCATAAGCGTATTGATTAAAGAAATGGAATCTGCACCTTCGCCTTCTGCCGTGAGTGCTATTTCCTGAATATCCGTAACGTTAGGGGATAATTTCACCATTAAGTGTTTGTGATATACCTGACGGACAGCTTTAACTACTTCCGAAACGGAAGAACAACGGGTCCCGAAAGCCATACCGCCTTCTTTTACATTCGGGCAGGAGATATTCAGTTCTATTCCCGGAATATGGACAAGTTCATTAATTTTCTCTGCAGTAGCTACATAATCAGAAATAGTCGACCCTGAAACATTTACCAGTACTGAAGTAGATACTCCTTTTATTCCGGGATAAATATGGTTTATAAAATAATCCACTCCTTTATTTTGTAAGCCTACAGCATTCAGCATTCCGGACGGGGTTTCTGCCATACGCGGATAGGGGTTTCCTTCCCGGGGATTTAAAGTAGTTCCTTTGACGATAAAGCCTCCCAACCGGGAGAGATCAATGAAATCCTGAAATTCAGAACCGTAACCGAATGTGCCGGATGCCGTCAATACCGGATTTTTTAAATCCAATCCTTTCAAGTGAATGTTTAAATCTGCCATTTCAAATCTTTTATATTAAAAACAGGTCCTGCTGTACACACACACTGATGGCCGGAGGTTGTGTCCGTCACGCAACACAGACAAGCCCCGATACCGCAGGCCATTAAATTTTCCAGAGATACCTCACAATTAATATGATGGGCAGAAGCGTGTTTGGCAACGGCTTTCATCATGAGATCCGGACCACAGCAAAAAATATGGTCGTAATGTTCGGATAAAAGAGAATGTTGGGTAGGATATCCTTTTTCCCCGTATGAACCATCTTCTGTTGTATAATACAAACGGGCGTAGCGTCCGAAAGATTCTTCAAGCACAATGTCTTTTTTCGAACGGACTCCGATCAATAAATCGGGAGTTACCCCTTTTTTATGCATCTCTTTGGATAAATGCAATAAAGGAGCTATACCTACGCCTCCGCCAATCAGAAGACAACGCCCTGACTGTGGTATAGAAAAAGAATTTCCTAAGGGAAGTATAATATTCAACTTTTCATTTGCCTTTAATTGTGCGAGTTTTTGAGTACCTGGACCGGCTATTTTGATCAGTAAAAATAACAATCCGTTTTGTTCATCGACATCGTGTACGGACAGGGGACGCCTCAAAAAAGTAGCAGGAGAATCTTCTACCTTAACGTTTACAAACTGTCCTGGCAGGAGCGGAGGTAATTCTTCTGCATATAAACTCAATAAAAACATGTTTTCATTGAGTTTCCGATTTTCTTTTACAATGAAATCGATTATTTTTTTCATACTATTGGTATTACGCATGACACACCTAATATTCCTTTATCTTAATTTTTCTTTCAGATATTTTCCGGTATAGGACTGTTCGCAATGGATCAGTTCTTCCGGCCGTCCTTCAAAAACGATATATCCTCCTTGTTTTCCTCCTTCCGGTCCCAAATCAATGATATGGTCTGCACATTTTATAACATCCATATTGTGTTCGATGATCAATACGGTATGTCCACGGTCCAGGAG
>JAEXFF010000411.1 GCA_023400335.1 Bacteroidota bacterium | reverse complement strand
GTAGGGATTTTACCGGCATTTTTTTCTTTTTGCCAACTTAAAAATCCCTGATCTAAATTGTATACCTGAAATCCTTTTCCGGCCAGTTTCCCAGCAGCCCTCCGGCCCCGCACTCCGCTCCAGCAATACACGGCAACGGGACGATCCGGTTTAAGCATCTCTATATTTTTTTCAAAATCCGTATCTCTTACCTCTATATTCAGAGCCCCCTCTATATGTCCCTCCGCAAACTCTGCAGGAGTCCGGACATCTACTAATTGCACTGTCGTATCCGTCAGCATTTTTCGGAAATCACTCACAGACAAATTTTGAAAAAATACTGAATCCGGAGCGGAAACAAAACCTGCAGGAAAAGCATAACTTTTATCCATACAGAGCACAATCAGAACGAAGAGTATGATCCTTTTTTTTCATAGATAGAACATTAGGAAGCAAAAATACATATCTTTTTTAAAAACCTGTATTTTTTCTTCCTATTCTCCCGACATAAAAGTCCGGCCAAATTTTATCCCATAGACAACCGATCTTACATCTGTTTTCCGATTTTCATTCCCGCCGTTTAGGACTAACCAGAGAAACAAACCAAAGTAAAATAATAGCTCCTACAACAGAAATAATCAGGCTACCTATTATACCGCCCGTGGATTCTATACCGACCAGGCTGAACAACCATCCCCCCAATACGCCTCCGATAATTCCAACGATCATGTTTACAATTAAACCATAACCACTGCCTTTCATAATCTTTCCGGCAATCCAACCGGCAAGAATTCCAATGATAATATACCAAATGAACATCATATCACTTCTGTATTAAATTATTAAACATATTCTCTCTGCTTATTTAAACTCATATTTCACCAAAATAGTTTGGGGAATTATCCTTTTTTACCACTCTATTTCTTTTTTGACAGATGCTTTTAACATGCAGAATATTTTATTCTGTTTTCTTTAAAAAAATTATAATGTGTACTTTTGTCTTTCAGTTACCATTTACCCGAAAATCAAAAAATATAACTTATCAGGTTTTAATTATAATTATCATGAAAATCAAAAAGGCATCCGTTTTATGGCTATTTATTTGTATCAGCTGCTGTTTTTCCTGTCAACAAGCAAACACATTTAAAGTACTTCAGTTTAATATCTGGCAAGAAGGAGCAGTAGTAGACAAAGGTTTTGATGCCGTTGCCGATGAAATTGCACGAACTCAGGCAGATTTCGTAACTTTAAGCGAAGTACGGAATTACCATCATACCCGTTTTTGTGACCGGATTGTAGAAGCCTTAAAGCAAAGAGGAGAAACATACTACTCTTTTTACTCTGAAGATTCCGGATTGCTAAGCCGTTACCCGATTACAGACAGTATCACTGTTTATCCGTTAAAAGACGACCGGGGAAGTATTTACAAAGGCCTCACCCATATAGGAAATACGGAAGTCGCCCTTTATACTGCTCATCTGGATTACCGGAACTGTGCTTATTACGATGTACGCGGCTATAACGGAAATACTTGGGAAAAGGAAGAACCGGTAACTGATACCGATTCGGTACTTTATCTGAACCGTCTTTCCGTACGGGATGACGCTATCGCTTGTTTTCTCCGGGAAGCAGCCAAAGACCAGGCTGCCGGGCGTATCGTGATATTGGGCGGAGATTTCAATGAGCCTTCACACCTCGACTGGACGGAAGCAACTAAAAACATTCGCGACCATCAGGGACTCGTGATTCCCTGGGATGTTTCCCTTATGCTGGAAAAAGCCGGTTACAAGGACGCTTACCGCGAAATCTATCCGGATCCCCTCACTCACCCCGGATTTACATGCCCCGCCGACTGTAAAGATATAGCTTTGAAAAAATTAGTCTGGTCTCCGGAAGCAGACGACCGGGATCGGATTGATTTTATCATGTACGCCCCCTTCAAAGGTTTATCCCTGACAGACGTCATCCTGATCGGTCCGGAAGGAGATATTCTCCGGGGAGAACGCATTACAGAAACGACATCTGACCCGATCCGGAAACCTTTAGGCATATGGCCGACCGACCATAAAGCTGTTCTGGCAACTTTCCGGTTGCAATAAACGGTTCGGATGTTCAGACATCGGTTAAAAGGCTTCCGTTTTGAAAAGAATAAATGAACACTTCGCCGAGGAATAAAACTTCAGCTCTAAGGAAAAGAGAAACAGGTTTTTTCCTCCCCCGGTGAAGCACGGTTTTATCGGGTCGTTTCTACTCTTTTATTCCCTTTTATAAAGGGGAAACGCCCTGTTTTTACCGTTCACACCAATCTCCGTTTTCCCGTATCAACTGTTCCAGAGCAGCTATAGCCTCCTGTTCAGGAACTGCTGTCCGGACAATCTGTTTTCCTTTATAGAGATTGACTTTGCCATTTCCGGCCCCGACATATCCATAATCCGCATCTCCCATTTCCCCCGGACCATTTACAACACATCCCATGACAGCAATTTTTAATTTCTCCAAATGAGAAAAAGCCTGTTTTACTTTTGCAACAGCATCTTCTAAATTGAAAAGCGTACGCCCGCAACCGGGACAACTCACAAACTCCGTTTTATAACGCCTCAGTCCTGCCGATTGCAAGATAGTACGGCTTAAATTTAAAGCAAAAGGTATATCTTGTTCCTGAACGGCTGAAATCCACAACCCATACGGTAAACGATCGATAAACAGTCCTCCCGCATGCGCTGCAATCTGAAAGGCTTTCCGCTCCTGACTGCCGGTCTTCAGCTCTGTTTTCAATATATAGTTTACTTCCGTTTCTTGTAAAAGCAAACCCATTTCACACCAAAGATGATAATCCGGATCGGAAAGGGATAAAACGACAAAAACCTCTGTTTTCTGCCGGAGCTTTGCTATAAATTCCGCATCGATTTCCTCTTTTCTCTTCACTTCAACAAAAACAGGTTCTTCCTCTGCTGAATAATTTCCTTGCATAAACTCCTCTTTCCCCAGGAGAGGACAAGCTCTCCTATGATACACTTGCGCCATGTCCAAATTCTGAAAAGGTACTATGATTCGCAACGTAGACGGCAATTTTGTCAATTCAGGTCCCAGAGCTTCTGTATATATCATCTCCGGTGCTTTAATACCGGCCGTTAAACGCATCCCTAAAACAGGATCAGCCTTTTTATTCTCATAAAAATCCAATTGCCGGATCACCTTTTCGTCTAAAATACGGGCAGCTGAAATATCCGCTACAATGACAGGCCTTGTACACCGTTCTTTACCCTGTTTCCGGAAAGGATCGTAAACAGGACGGCAGACATCAACCAAAATACGGGCAACCGGAATTTCCTGTTCTGGGGCTTCTGTCAAAGATACCCGGATTGTATCTCCTATTCCTTCATTCAGCAAACACCCGATCCCGACAGCAGAACGTATGCGCCCGTCCTCACCTTCCCCTGCTTCAGTTACGCCCAGATGAAGGGGATATTGCATGCCGGCTTTTTCCATTTCCCGCACCAATAAACGCACAGCTTCCACCATTACCCGGCAATCACTGGATTTCAAGGAGATAACGACATCGTCAAAACCGACTTCCTGACATATCCTCAAATATTCCATAGTTGCTTCCACCATCCCTGCAGGTGTATTTCCATACCGGCTCATAATCCGGTCTGACAAAGAGCCGTGATTGGTCCCGATACGCACAGCCGTATGATTCCGGCGGCATTCAGTCAAAAATTCCGTAAACTTCTCTTTTAACGCCTTCAATTCCGCTGCATATTCATCCGCCGTATAAACCAGATTCCGGAAAGTAGCCCGCTTATCGGCAAAATTTCCGGGATTAATCCTCACCTTCTCTACATAACGGGCAGCTACAAGAGCTGCAGCAGGACTAAAATGAATATCTGCAGAGAGAGGAGTCGTATAGGAC
>JAEXFF010000405.1 GCA_023400335.1 Bacteroidota bacterium | reverse complement strand
CCTTTTCACCCTTATTCCGGACTTTTCTCATTCCGAAACGGTTCTTTTCTGTTACGTTGAATATGCCTTCACAGACATCTTCCCGTTAAGAAGCACGGTTCCCTGTGTTGCCCGGACTTTCCTCTCTCCTTTTCAGGACAGCGATAGAACGACCTGCTATTTAACTTTTTAAATACAAAACAACTTTCGGATTCCTCTCCTCAGTTCATAATCGGGTCTTCCGGAAAATTTGCCCATATTTTATATCTTCCTCCCAAATCCGACATCGATTTTTCCCATAATTCAGCCCAAGGTAACTGAAAAAGGCGGTCACGCCCCATATTGCCCACCATCCATGAATTCTCCTCCAGTTCTTTCTTCAATTGTCCGGATTCCCATCCGCTATAACCGGCAAAAAAACGGATTTCCTGAGGAGAAATCTGCCCTTCCTTCAGAAAACGGGTAAGCTCCCCGAAATCTCCGCCCCAATAAATTCCGTCAGCAATAGGCAAAGCATCCGGAAGCTCCGGATGGGTATGCAAATAATACAACTGATTCTGCTCTACCGGTCCTCCCAAGTATACCGGGAATTCTAATCCTTTCAGCTCTCCAACCAAATCCGAAGTGGTATAAGACATCGGTTTATTCAAGACAAATCCGATACTCCCTTTCCCGTCGTGTTCTACAATATAAACGACAGAACGGGAAAAATACCGGCCTTCCAGAAAAGGTTCGGCAATTAAGATATCCCCTACCGCAATATTTTTACGGTTAGGCTTTATTTTAAATAAATCCTGAAACTGTTCGTCCACAAATATTCGTATTTTTACCTGTCAAAAATAGCAAATTATTTTGGTATGGTAAGAATAATCTGCGGCATACTTTTATCTTTCTTTTATACAAACGCCTTAGATGCACAGGAACATCTTCTCCCAGCTACTGTAACCGAAGGTGATACCTTGCCTCATGTGTATTTGCAGGAAATAAAAGTCGAAGGCAAAAATCTTTACAAACGAAAATATAAACGTGCCGGACGACGCCGGACCCGATTGGAATATAATGTGAAAAAAGTATATCCCTACGCCCGGATAGCTGCACGGCAAATTCAACAAATCGACCGGCAGATCGGGCAGGTAAAAGACCGGTCAAAACGCAAAGAAATTATCAAAAAAGAATACAAAACCCTAATGAAAGCGTTCAAGCAACCTTTAATGAAACTTACGATCACCCAAGGGCGTATTTTAGTGAGGTTAATCTACCGGGAAACAAATAACAGCGCTTTCGCACATATCAAAGAATATAAAGGAAATGTAAATGCCTATTTCTGGCAATCCCTTGCACTTTTATTCGGAAATAATCTGAAAGCCGATTATGAACCGCATGGAAAAGACCGCGAAATAGAGGAAATTGTTAAAAGAATTGAAAGGGGAGAATTATAAAATCCCTTTCAGCAAAGGGGAATTAAGGCAAAAAGAATAAAAAGAAAACAAAGAAATTCCTAACTCTTTATTATTTTTGTCAGAAATACGGAAAGACATGACATTTGAGGAAATCGTAAAAGACCTGAAAGCCGGTAAATATAAACCTCTTTATTTCCTGAACGGAGAAGAGCCTTTTTTTATAGACCAGATTACAGATCTGGTGGAAAGGGATGCCCTTACTGAAGACGAAAAGGCCTTCAACCAAATGGTTATGTACGGGAATGAAGTCAACATGACCACTATTACAGATACGGCCAGGCGTTTCCCGGTCATGGCACAACGGCAGGTGATAATCGTCCGGGAAGCACAGAATATAAAAGACTTCGACAATCTCCTCCCCTATATAGATCACTTACAAATGTCTACTGTTTTATTATTTGCATACAAAAATAAAAAAGCAGACAAACGAAGAAACGTATTTAAAAAGTTATCCGCATCTCCTCATTGTATCTGGCTTGATTCCAATAAATTATATGAAAATAAAATTCCGGACTGGATCATGGGGTATTGCCAGTCAACCCATCACTCCATTACCCCTAAAGCAGCAGGTATTTTAGCAGAAAGTTTGGGTAATGATCTCAGCCGGATCGCCAATGAGATTGATAAACTTGCATTAGCTTCAGAAGGAGAAATCGACGAAATCCTCGTAGAAGAAAATACTGGTATCAGTAAAGACTTCAATACCTTTGAACTACAGGCTGCCATTATCCGCAAAGATTTTGTAAAGGCAAACCGTATCGCAAATTATTTTCAGGCTAACCCTAGAAACAATCCTCTCGTATTAACGGTAGCAATGCTCTTTAAATACTTTCTGAACTTATTGACCTATCACTACCAGAAGAAAGCAACGCCTAACGTACAGGAAATGGCCCGTATTTTAGGTATCAATGCTTTTTTTATGAAAGATTATACAGAAGGAGCCAAAGCCTATAATGCAGTTAAATGCGCTGCAATCATATCTTTATTAAGAGAATACGATATGAAATCAAAAGGCGTTGGAAATGCAGGTACAGCAGAAGGAGAATTGCTAAAAGAACTGATTTTTAAAATTATGCATTAAATCTTTTGGGTATTTTTTAGAGGACTGAGGAATAAAACAGAATAAGTATATAAAATTCGGGAATTATGATGAAAAAAAAGGGTTCAGTTACTCCTATGCCTCAACAACCCCTTCACAAGGCAGTCTTTTTTAATAGGGATGGAACAATCATTAACAATGAAAATCAACATTATATTTATCGTGTAGAAAATGTTGTTTTTAATGAAGGGATTATAGAAGGGCTCGGAAAACTTCAGCAAGCCGGATATCTGCTTTTTATCGTCACAAATCAAGGCGGGATTGCAAAAGGAATTTACACACATGAAGATGTAAAAAAGGTACATGATTATATACGTCATTCCCTGGCAGAAAAAGGTATTACAATCAGTGAAATATACTATTGTCCCCACCACGAAAGCATAAAAACCTGCGTATGCCGGAAACCTTCCCCTTATATGATCAATATGGCTATAGAGGATTTTCATATTGACCGGGGTGCTTCTTATATGATCGGAAATAATATCCGGGACATAAAAGCCGCAGATGCTGCCGGCATAAAACCGGTCAAGATTCATAAGAATCAAAGTATTCTACCCGCTGTGAATAAAATAGCAGGCACTCCCCGCAAACACATCAATATGAATCTGGATGAATCAGAATTCTAAAGAAGCAGTATCCGTCAGTTGGATTTCTGCCGTGAACCGGGTAGCTCTTTCCACAGGAGTCAGGCCGGCATAGCCGCTTTTTATTTTTCCGGCTTCCAAACGGAGGGGAAAATCACGGGTTAACCGGAACTGCCTTTGCCAGGCAGCTTCGGCAGCCGGCAAATAGGAAAGAGTAAATACACCTTCTGAAGTATTCTGTATGTAACGTTGCGATAAAAACAATGCCAGAATTCCCATGGTATAACGCAGATTAATTTCTACGCAAGGATGTATCTTATATTTTCCTTCCCGGTTTTTATAAATCATCATATCCACTCCAAAATACCCTTCATAAAAAGCTCCGATGTGAGTTTCCATAAGTACAGTAACAGACTGCTTCAACCCGGCAAAACAAGTTTCACCCGTATAAGAAATGAGCTTTTTCTCTATTTTTTTCTGGTCTCCGATGTAATTTCCCCTGTAATCCCCGTTTTTCCCGGAATAAAAAAGAGACAAACCCAGAAACCGGACATTTCCCCCTGCCGCATAAAACTCCATGGCGAAATCACATTCTTTATCCAAATATTCTTCCAGCATAATGTACCCTTGCCGGTCCAATATCCCTCCGATCCATTCCCGGTTTTTTGCATTTAAATCTCCTCCCGGAATTTTTAATAATCCTTTACCCGAAGACGACCAGGGAGCTTTTACCAAATAATCTTTTCCGTTTTGTAAATTAGCTGAAATTTCTTGCAAAGAGGAACAAACAACAGGAAGAATATGAGTTTCTATAAAAGGGAGCGTGCCTTGTAAATGCATTAAACAACTCCGGGCCATTTTCCGGCTGTATTTCTCCTTGTATTCCGGTCTCCATTTATCAGGCTGCAACAATGCCGCAACCCTGGGATTCCATCCCCAAGGCTCAGGTTTTAAACAGGAAGGAATCTCTTCCGATTGGGTAATGATAGCGGGATTCAGATTGAAAATTTTCAGTTGTGTTTCCAGAAAATTCGGCGACGGCCGCTGTTTCATCCAGACAGCATCTCCCTGCTCAGAGAAATAAGTCGGTAAATAAGCCAGTTCATGCGTCATTCTGACGATATTGGCCGGTGGCGTATAATAAGGGCTTCCATTGGCTATCGCCATTTCTGTATCCGGATTGAAATAATACAGCTTCCCCATTTTCAGCTTTCCTCTGCAGATAAAACTTTCATAAAACATTCTTTACAATCAAATTCCAGCCGGAACCGGTATTTATCATTACACAGGTAAAGGGGAAAATCCAGTTCTTTAGAAGAATGTTGCTTGCGGCAATATCCCATTTCATATAACAGACAATAACGGGTATGCATCAATTCTCTTCCCTGGGCAGCTCCGGTAAGTTCAAAACCTGCTTCCACATCTGTAGCACCATGTTCCCGGTAAAAGGCTTCTGCCTTTTGATTGACGACATTATTCTGCCAGCAGATGTGAGGTGAATAAGGTAGCTGGCGGTCGAGAGGCTGCATCCGTACAACCGTCCTGCGTTTTTCCCGGGCCTCTGACAACCGGTTCAGTAAAAAACGACGAAATTCATTGATTTTTCCGGACGGGATGAAAATAACCTCTTCTCCTTCATAATATACCGACCGGCATACAAAATCTGTATCCCCGCACTTTCTCAACTGCTGTTCTATCCGTTCCTTTTGTCCGGGCCGTTCTGCCCGTTCGAAATACCCCTCCGGTTTAAAATCAACGGCAATACCATCCTCATCTTCCGCATATAATTCAATGTGTCCGTTTATTACTTTTATCCGCAGGATAATTTCAATTTTTCTTACCGATTTCGACTTTTCAATCTGTGTAGCGAACTGATGGTCGTAATTCCGGTAAATCACTGTTCCCGGAGGGATATGCAACATTTCATTACAAATGATCTTCTCTCCTTCTACCCGGTTTACCCGCAGTCCTTCCAGTCCTTTTTGACCCAGGTAACAAAGTCCGTCCCCGTTATGCAATTTTTCTTCCGTACAGATCCACAATTCATTATTATATGCTTTTTTAACTTTTCCCAAGAGTTTCCCCCAAGATTTCGGACTTTCCATATTTACCAGACCTTTTTGTCGTCCCCGGGCAAAATAATCCGTAAATCCCCTGTTAAAACTCCGTTCCGGATCCGCCTTAAAACCCGGTATTACTTTTCCGGAAGAAAGTCGCCCGATCGAATTATTTTTTATTTCCAACTGATTGTTTATAAGCGAATTGTAGTAATTTACAGTATTTGCCACATAATTCGCATCCTTCAGGCGACCTTCTATTTTAAAAGAATCCACTCCGATACGAATTAAATCGTTTATATAAGCTGACATATTTAAATCCTTCAGGGACAACAAATACTTGTCCTGCAACCATACTTTATCCGAATGATCCTTCAGGGTCCATTTCATGCGGCATGCCTGTGCACATTCCCCCCGGTTGGCAGAGCGCCCGAAAAGGTGTTGGGAGAGATAGCATTGACCACTTAAACTCACACACAATGCCCCGTGTATAAATACTTCCAGTTCTGCTTTCACTTCTTTCCGAATAGACGTGATTTCCTTCAAAGACAATTCCCGGGCCAGGACAATTCTCTGAAACCCGAGCCGGTCCAGAAATTTTATCTTCTCCAGTTCATAGTTATGCATCTGAGTACTCGCATGAAGGGAAATGGGGGGCAAATCCAGTTGCAGTAATCCCATGTCCTGAATAATTAACGCATCTACTCCGATTCCGTACAATCCCCGCACCAAGCGCTCCGCTTCAGCCAGTTCCGAATCGTATATAATCGTATTTAAAGTAACGTATACTTTACTATAAAAACGATGGGCATACCGGACGAAAGCCTCAATATCTTTCAGAGAGTTACCGGCCTCCTTTCGGGCCCCAAAAGCAGAAGCTCCGATATATACGGCATCTGCCCCGTTGTCAATAGCAACTCTTCCGATAGCATAATCCCGGGCCGGAGCCAAGAGTTCAATTTTTCTCATGCGTCTTACTTTTTTCCATTTCCTCTCTTTTCGTTTTTCAATATCAATCCTCCGGCGAAAAAATGTTCCGGTATTGCAAAAGCAGTAAACAGATAAAAACCGAGGTTTACGCCTTATCCTTTACTCACCGTAATAGGGAGCTCCGGCCATTGATTTCCTTTTACAACCGGCATTTCCCACAACTCACAAAGAGGAAAATATTTTTCAATATAATTCCGGATCACTTTTATAGAGTCCTCTTTTATCCACTCACTATCATTGGGAAAATCATTGTAAATAACGTGACTGACCTGAATCCCCCTCAACCGGCATAATTCCAGACTCATCAACGTATGATTTATACTGCCCAATTTAGAGGAAGACACTAAAATCAGAGGGTAACCCTGTTCCTGTATATAGTCTATCGTCAGATAATCCCGCGTCACAGGTACATATAATCCTCCCGCTCCTTCCAACAATACTACCTCATATTTCCGGAGTAATTTTTCGGTAGCCTTTTGAATCACCTCTTTATCCAGACGGACCTTATCTATTTCCGCAGCCAGATGGGGGGAGGCCGGGTAGGTCATGACGTAGGGGCAGGTTGTCCCCTCTTTATCCGCTTCTACCGGTTCAATTCCCATGATTTCCCTGTGTTTCAGAATATCTTCCGAAATACCTTTACATCCTGTCTGAATAAATTTCTGAGTAATTACATTTACTCCCTTTTGTCTCAGAGTACGGGCAATGACCCCTGTCACAACTGATTTTCCCGTATCCGTATCAATACCGCTCACAAAATATACAGCCATATTTAATATAATTTAGATTTCTTTTATTTAAATGAATCGTATACCTTACTACCTTATGGGAGACCTTTTAAATCCGTTCTCTCCTTTTATGCTGACAAAATTATAAAATTCGCTCAGAATCCATTCACCTTTGCCAGATAGTTCTTAATTTTGTGTATATACTAAACAACTAAACTAAAACGAAATGAAAACAGGAAAATTATTTGTAGCATTATTGATGAGTGGAAGCATTATCCTTTCAGGTACTTTTTTAGGTGGATGTGCCAGTATGAGTAATACAGGCAAGGGAGCAGTAATTGGTGCCGGAGGAGGAGGAGCCTTGGGAGCCGGAATCGGAGCATTGGCAGGTAAAGGCAAAGGGGCAGCCATAGGTGCGGCTGTAGGAGCAGCAGTAGGTGCCGGTACAGGAGCACTGATTGGCCGGAGAATGGATAAACAAAAAAAAGAACTGGAAGCCATTAAAGAAGCCAAAGTAGAGACCGTTACGGACGTAAACAACCTGCAAGCTATAAAAGTAACCTTTGATAACGGTATATTATTCGACACCAATAAAAGTGAATTAAGTCCTGCAGCCCGGACCGCTTTGACAAAATTCGCTGCTTCTCTGAAAGATTCTCCGGATACGGACATTACAATTTACGGACATACTGATAATACCGGAAGCCGGGAAGTGAATGAAAGAATATCCAAAGAAAGAGCCGAAGCCGTTGCTAATTTTTTAGTAGGCAATGGCATCAGCCGTTCCCGTATCAAAACAGAAGGCCTGGCTTTTGATCAGCCTGTAGCTGACAACAGTACAGCAGAAGGCAGGGCTTTAAACCGCCGGGTTGAAATATACATCACCGCCAATAAAGACATGATTCAAAAAGCAGAAAACGGAACGCTTAACTAATTCCTTGCAAGAGCCGGAAAAACTTTTACGGATATTACACTTTATACAGGATTGTGACTCATTTTGCAATCCCCTTGCTTTCTGAACCCGCGGTACTATTAAAGAATCAATTCGTTCCATTCTGCAGCGAAACATTCGTCCGTTTCTGTAAAGAGGCAACAATGCGTCCCAAAAGTGTTTTCCGGCTATTTTATTCAAATTTTATGCTAATAAAGCAGCCAAAGCTATCGAATTCAATTTCGTCTCTACACTGTCTCCCCGGGAAGATAATACGCTGGGAACCTTAGCCCCAACCAGTATGGCCCCCTGATCAGACTTACAGATTTTGGTATTGGTTTTGTAAAATACATTTCCCGCTTCCAGATTGGGAAATACCAAACAGTCGGCATCTCCTGCCACTACTGAACGTACCTTTTTGATTTGGGCTGCTTCCTTATCTATGGCCACATCCAAAGCCATAGGACCATCGACAATGATGGAATTACAAATCTGTCCCCTCTCTGCCATTTTTGACAAAACAGCAGCGTCTACAGTCGATTGTATTTTAGGTAATACCTGTTCTGTAGGAGCAATCATGGCTACCTTCGGACAATCAACCCCCAGTGCCTTGGCCGTCAGCGTAACATATTTGATCATCGCAATTTTCTGATTCAAATCCGGTAAAGGAATAACAGCAACATCACTGATTACCAATAATTTATGATAAGAGGGACATTCCATAACAGTGACATGGGACAAAATCGTATTAGGCTCCACCAAGCCCTTTTCCTTGTTTAAAATGGCTCTCATATATTTATCCGTGCTCACCAATCCCTTCATAATAATGTCGGCTTTCCCTTCCCTCACTAATGCTACTGCTTTCTGGGCTCCCTTGATATCGACAGGCTCGTGCACGATTTCAAAACACGACAGATCATATCCTTGTTCTTTACACACCTTGGTTATTTCCTTCTCATCCCCCACTAAAGTAGCTTCTATCAAGCCCATCTTTACAGCTGCATGTACTGCTTCAATAGAATGACTGTCGTTCGCATAAGCCACAGCCAGACGTTTTTTACGCACATCCTTTTTAAGTGATTCGTAAATATCACTGATTTTTTCGATTCTCATTGTATAAACAGGTAATTAGTTGTAATCTGTAACAAAAATATATGATTTTATTTAAAACAAAAACTTTATTGCACAAATTCTTATATTTTGTGCATTTCTGCAATTATCGTGCCATTCTTTATTTCATTTACAAAATTCACGGATTTATTATAAATACGCGTGAAGGCATCATCCAGTCGTATTTAAGAGGTTAGTTTAGAGGAACAACTCCTTGAAAGCCGAACATTAGAATCCGGTTAAAGCGTAAATCAAAAATTAATTATACCTTTGTCCGTCTGATGAATTATGGAGCCTTCTGTATCTTTCAAAAAAAATATAATAGCCCTTTATTTTATAAAGGTATCGAAATGGTTTACCCTGGTAATGCCAATCATCGTTCTATTTTACGAAGAAAACGGATTGGGATTGAAGGATATTTTTTTACTGAAAAGTGTTTACTCCATTGCGGTGGTTGCTTTTGAAATTCCTGCCGGTTACCTGGCCGATGTATGGG
>JAEXFF010000380.1 GCA_023400335.1 Bacteroidota bacterium | reverse complement strand
AGCCAAGACAGAGTCATTTATCTCTCTGGAACAAATCATCGAAAAGCAAATCGATCTGATTCAAGACGAAACAAAATAAAAGAAAAATTAACTGAAAAATTGCTTTTTCAATGCCGATATCTGTATCCGGTTCGGCGAAGTCCTTTCACTCACCGGTGAATAAATTTTCGGTTCTGATAAATCGATAGGAATCCATAAATTTACTGATAATCAATAAATAAAGCTCCCTGTAAGGAGCTTTATTTATTGTACCAAAGCACGTATTTTTCGGGAAAGTCACTTTTTACCAGAAACCTTACAAGGGACTTTTATTTCACAATAACTTTGTCGTGCTCCTTATCGCAATCTACTTCCAGGATTTCGCCTTCGGGTACATTTCCTTTGATAATCACTTCTGCCAATTCATCTTCCAGGTATTTCTGAATAGCCCGTTTTAAAGGACGCGCCCCATATTGGGGATCATACCCTTTCTCTGTCAGAAATTCTTTGGCAGCATCTGATATTTTCACGGAATAGCCCAAATCTTTTACCCGTTTCATCAATCCTTTTAGTTCGATATCAATAATCTGGTGAATATTCTCTTTTGTCAAAGCATTGAAAATAATCACATCATCGATACGATTCAGGAATTCCGGAGCAAAAGCCGTTTTCAACGCTTTTTGAACCACTCCTTTGGCATAATCGCTGTCAGTAGTGCGGTCTTCGCGTCCGAAACCGATTCCCCTTCCGAAATCTTTCAATTGCCGGCTTCCGATATTGGAAGTCATGATCACAATCGTATTTTTAAAATCCACTCTTCTTCCCAGGCTATCGGTCAACTGCCCGTCATCAAGCAATTGTAACAGAATATTGAACACGTCGGGATGTGCTTTTTCTATTTCATCCAATAAGATGACAGAATAAGGTTTCCTCCTTACTTTCTCGGTCAGCTGCCCGCCTTCTTCATATCCCACATATCCCGGAGGAGCTCCGACCAGACGGGATACAGCAAACTTCTCCATATATTCACTCATATCAATCCGGATCAACGCATCATCCGTATCGAATAAATATTTCGCCAAGACCTTTGCCAACTGTGTTTTTCCGACACCTGTAGGTCCCAGGAAAATAAAAGAACCGATCGGGCGGTTAGGATCCTTCAAGCCCGCGCGGTTCCGATGAATAGCTTTTACAATCTTTTCAATCGCTTCATTTTGTCCAACCACACTGCCAGCCAGTTCATCGTGCATTTGCAGCAATTTCATCCCTTCGGTTTTTGCAATCCGTTTTACAGGTACTCCCGTCATCATCGCCACAACTTCCGCAACCTGCTCTTCATCTACTGTAATCCGGTTTTCACTCAGCTCTTTCTGCCAATGTTCCTTTTCCTGTTCCAAAGAAACGGACATCTGCCGTTCTTTATCCCGGAAAGCTGCCGCCACTTCAAAATTCTGCTGTTTAACAGCTTCTTTTTTCTTCTCCTTGATTTCCTCTATGGCTTTTTCCAGTTCTTCAATTACAGGTGGCACGTTGATATTGGTAATATGTACCCGGGAACCGGCCTCATCCAAAGCGTCAATTGCCTTATCCGGCAAAGAACGGTCGGAAATATAACGCATGGTCAGTTTGACGCAAGCCTTTATGGCTGCAGGGGTGTATCTTACATTGTGATGGTCTTCATAGCGGGACTTGATATTATTCAGAATCTCTACCGTTTCTTCAAAAGTAGTCGGTTCTACCAGTACTTTTTGGAAACGGCGCTCCAAAGCCCCGTCCTTCTCAATATTCTGGCGGTATTCATCCAGTGTAGTCGCACCGATACACTGAATTTCTCCTCTCGACAAAGCCGGCTTCAGCATATTGGCTGCATCCAGGCTCCCTCCGGAACCTCCTGCCCCGACAATAGTATGTATTTCGTCGATAAACAATATGATATTTTTATTTTTAGCCAGTTCGTTGAGTATGGCCTTCATCCGTTCTTCAAATTGTCCCCTGTACTTTGTGCCGGCTACAATCGAAGCAATATCCAGGGCTACCACCCGCTTATCAAACAACACCCTCGATACTTTTTTCTGCATAATCCGGATAGCCAAACCTTCGGCAATAGCGGATTTTCCTACCCCCGGTTCTCCGATTAACACCGGATTATTCTTTTTCCGCCGGCTCAAAATCTGGGCCAAACGCTCAATTTCCCGCTCACGTCCCACTATCGGGTCCAAAGTCCCCTCTTCTGCTGCACGGGTAATATCGATTCCGAAATTATCTAAAACAGGCGTATCCGAACGGCTTGCTCCCTGCTGACGATAAGGATTGTAAAGCGGGTCATTTTCCCCCATATCCTCATCTTCATCCGAGTCTTCCTTATAATCCGACTGCATTCGGGCCCGTTCTTTTAATAATTGCTCCTTAAAGATTTCGTAATCTATTCCCATTGTTTTAAAAAGCTTGGAAACAAAGCCCGATTCCGTCCGCAATATAGCTAACATCACATGCTCTGATTCAATTTGCTCATCTCCTAATTTCAATGCTTCTTCCATTACCTTTTTCAGAATACTGTTGGAAGCCAGGGTAAAATCAAGCTCAGAGTCGTCCTGTTTATCCTTTTTTTTCTCTAATTTTTCTTCTATTCTTTCTTTTACTTCATAAAAATCTAATCCCAATGCCACAAGCACATCGATCGCTCTTCCCTGATTTAACCGGAGTAATCCCAAAAATAAATGCTCCGGATAAATTTTTGAATTTCCCAATCGCCGGGCTTCTTCACCGGCAGATGTCATAATTTGCTTTAATCTTTTCGTATCACTTTTCCCCATTTCACCTGATAATAAACGACTTACATTTAAATTTCTCAGTCGTATTTGACATGTTAAAGGTAATATATTCCACTGAGAATTGATATTGAAAAATAAAAATTATTATTACTTATCGTTAATCATCTCCCGAAATTTCTCCTCATCTATAATGGGGATACCCAATTTCTCTGCTTTTTTCCATTTGCTACCGGCATTTTCTCCGGCCAAAAGGAAAGCGGTTTTAGCAGATACAGAATCACTTACCTTACCGCCAGCCTTCAAAATAATCTCTTTGAAATATTCTCTCGGGCGACTTAAAGTACCCGTTATTACGAAAGTCATTCCCTGAAAGATATCACTTTCCCCTTCTTCTTCCCCCATTTCACCCTTTACTCCATACGCTAACATCCGTTCTATTAATTTCCGGTTCTCCTCTTTGCTGAAATATTTCAACAAGCTCGCTGCCATTTGTTCCCCGACGTCTGCTACTTCTATCAGTTGCTCATAAGTCGCATGCATCAGATTATGAATATTTTTAAAACTCTTCGCTAAATTCCGGGAAGCCGTTTCTCCGATATAACGAATCCCCAAACCATACAGAAAAGCTGGAAAACCTGCCGATTTGGATCTTTCGATACCGGCAATCAGATTGTCTGCCGTTTTTTCCTGTATACGATAAACATTTAAGGTATTCAATTTCCGCACCAGTTTTTCATTTCCGGCGAAAAACTGCCGGATGCGGGCAGCATCTTCTTCTGTAATACCTTCTATTGCCGCTATTTCTGCGGGACTTGCGATTGCCAGTTCGTAAATATAATCGAATGCCGACGTCAGTAATTCTGCCTGATGAAACTCAATACCCGGGATATTCAAAGCATATATCACATAATCCAAGGGAATATCAGCCACTTCCCCCGCCCCCTTCAGGCGTTCAAGCGTTTCATTAAAAGGCATACGGAAATACTCCTGTATCCGGTTCACCGCCTTTTCTCCTTCTTCCGCAGTCGACCAGGGCAGAGCCGCTAATTCAGCCTTACTACTTTCTGACAAAGCTTTAAGAGACGGAAAATGCTCCACTAAAAGAAGGGCATTCCGGGCGGAAATATTTTTCAGCCCGATTTCAAAACCATAGATAATTTTAGCCAAAGGAATACTACTCACTTCATAAATCCGGGGGTAAATAATTTTTTCCAGTCCGATTAATTCCTCCCTTCTGGATGGTAATTCATAGATATCCGCTACATTCCGGATGTATTTCTTTGCCAATAGCAAATCAATGGTCTCCTCTCCCATCCCCTCTATATCCATGGCCTTCCGGCTTACAAAATGTTCTATTTTTCCGGCTATCTGGGGAGGACAATGTTCTTCGTTCGGGCAATAGTGATTTGCCTCTCCCTCCACCCTCACCAACTCCGTACCACATTCCGGGCAATGAGTAATAAATTCTACGGGGAGACTACCGGGTTTCCGCCGGTTCCGGTCAACCCCAACAATTTTGGGTATTATCTCTCCCCCTTTTTCTACATATACCGTATCTTGTTCATGCAAATCCAATTCGGCAATGATATCTGCATTATGCAGAGAGGCCCGTTTTACGACAGTTCCCGCCAGATGAACCGGTTCCAGATTAGCTACAGGCGTAATACTCCCCGTCCGTCCTACCTGATAAGAGACACTGACCAGCGGAGTTTCTTCCTGTTCTGCCTTGAATTTATAGGCAATCGCCCAACGCGGAGATTTCGCCGTATATCCCAAAAGCTTCTGTTTTTCCAGGTCATTCACTTTTACCACAATTCCATCGATCGGGACCGGTAAATGAATCCGCTCTTTATCCCATTTTTTTACAAAATTCCACACTTCCTCCATATTATCACACAATTCAATATAAGGAGGGATACGGAATCCCCATTCCCTGGCCTTCTGTAAATTTCCGTAATGAGTATCCGAAGGGGTAATCTCTCCGGGAATATAATACAGGAAGCAATCCAGTCCCCTTCGGGCGACCAATGCTGAATTCTGCAATTTAAGAGTACCGGCAGCCGCATTCCGGGGATTCGCAAACAAAGCCTCCCCTGCCTCCGCTTTCTCCTGATTCAAACGGTTAAATACGGCAAAAGGCATCAGAATCTCCCCCCTGATCTCAAATTCAGGAAGATAATCTCCATGCAGTCTCAAAGGAATGGTCCGGATGGTCCTCACATTTGCCGTTACATCGTCCCCCCTGACCCCGTCTCCACGGGTAACCGCCCGTGTCAATTCCCCCTTTGTATAAGTAAGACTGATAGAAGATCCATCGTATTTCAGTTCACAAACATACTGCACATCTCCGGCCGTCTTTCTTACCCGTACATCAAATTCCCTCAGTTCTTCCTCACTGTATGTGTTTCCCAAAGATAACATCGGATATTTGTGCAATACCTGGGTGAATTCGCGGTTGATATCCTGTCCTACCCGCTGAGTAGGAGAATTCGGATCATACATCTCGGGATGGGCAGCTTCCAGTTCTTCCAGCTCCTGCATCAAGCGGTCAAATTCCCGATCGGAAATCTCCGGAGCATTCTCGATATAATATTTATCATTATGATATTCAAGCAACTTTCTTAACGATACTATTTTTTCCGCAATGTTTTCCATAAGTCAATCTTTACGCTTATGCAAAGGTAGGGAAAGTTTTCCGAATCCAATATTCCTACTGCTGAAAGTACAACAGCATTTTCCTTAGAATTTTATTTGTTTTTTTTGATAAAATTTAAAATCTAAACTATATTTTAGTCGTTTAAATCTTTGGAAATATTGAATTATGAAAATAAAAAGGTTATTTGTATTCTTTTTGTTCCTCCTTCCTTTTTCCGGGAAAGCCCAGTTTGTAGATTTAGGACAGGATCCGGCATTTTTACGCTGGAAGCAAATAAAGACCACCGATTTTCAGATTATTTATCCGGATTATTTCGAAGAAAATGCTCAGAAAATTGCCAATATTTTTGCAGCTTTATACCAGCACACTAATTCTCTGGCCCACAAACCCATACGGATCTCCCTGGTTGTCCACGCAAATGGGGGGGTATCCAACGGAAGTGTAGCCTGGGCCCCACGGAAAGCAGATTTGTATACCCTTCCTCCTCAGGATCCTTCCG
>JAEXFF010000222.1 GCA_023400335.1 Bacteroidota bacterium | reverse complement strand
TGCCTTAAAAGCTGCTGAAGAGATGGGGATGCCCAAAGAACAACTTCCTTATGTAGCTGAGGCGAAGATGATACGGGCTTTTTCTCATTTTATACTGGTTTCTCTGTACGCTCAGTTCTATGAACTGGGAGGAGCAAACAATGCTCCGGGTATTCCTTATGTAACGGAACCGGAAACCGTTGCTGTAGCCCATTATGACCGGGAGACAGTGGCTAAGACGTATGAGAAAATTGAACAGGATATTCTTGAATCGATTGATAAAATCGGTGCGGATGCCACTTATTCGGTACCTCGGTATCATTTTACACAAGCTGCAGCTCACGCTTTTGCCAGTCGGTTTTATTTGTATAAAGGGGATTGGAATAGTGTGATTTCTCATGCAAATAAAGTGTTTCCGAGGCCGGTAGAGTTTATCGGAGAAGAGGGAGTGAAAAATGTGGCCGCAACTGATCAGGCAGCCTTATACGCTAAGAATAATTTTCAGCCCTGGCTGACTACTTATGGAGCTGCCTCCGGTTCTGAAGAAATTAAAATCGCTTACGGTTCTTCCAGTAACACCTCCAATCTTTTACTGACAGAAATGGTATCCCGGATGTCCCGTTATGCCAATACCTGGAGATACGGAACCACTACCGATGACCTGGGAGTCACTTTGGATAAAAATGCTGCTAATGTTACAGGAGGGAGCTGGGCTTACCGGACCTATCATAAAGATGAAAATTATTATGTCCCGAAATTTTATGAATTGTTTATCAAGACTGATATCAATGCGAGCTCAGGAAAAATCTATACGATATTTCCTACTTTCCGGAATGAGGAGGTTTTGCTGAACCGGGCCGAGGCTTATGCAATGCTGGATAATTACGAAGCAGCGATCGCAGACTTGAATGTATTTTGCCGTCAGCGGATTTTGAATTATAAGGAAGATTTACATGTGATTACAGAGGCTGCCTTAATTAAGTATTACGCAACGACCCTCCAGAATGAAGAACATTTTATGAAAAAGTACAATGCTTACGGTTCTGCTTCCTGGTCGGATTTAAAGAAATCCCTGATTTTATGTATACTCGATTTCCGCCGGAATGAATTTATGTGGGAAGGACTTCGGTACTGGGATTTGGTCAGGTATAAAATACCGGTAACGCATCGGACAAATACAGGAGAAGAAAATACGCTTTATCCGGGAGATGACCGCTGGGTACTGGAAATCCCTGAAACGGCTGTGTTGTCGGGAGTTGAACTGAATCCCCGGGAAAATTTGCTCAGTAAAAAATGGTAAACCTCATTCAATTTAATATCGGAATTATGAAAAAACTAAAATATTTAATATGCCTCGCTCTGCTTTGGACAGTTTGGGGATGCTCCGAGGAAAAATTTACCCCCGATCAGTATTTGCATGGATTGGGAGGAGATGACTATGCTCCGAACGAAATAGATGAGTGGATTATGGAGAATTTTACGGTTCCTTATAATATGGAAGTAAAATACAGATGGGATCAGTCGGAATTAGACTTAAATAAAACTTTAGTACCGGTAAAGGAAGAAGTCGTGATCCCGGTCATGCAAATTGTAAAGCATGTTTGGATAGAACCTTATGAAGTTTTATCAGGGGTTGATTTTATCCGCTTGTATTCTCCCAAAAAGTATGTATTGGTGGGAAGTCCCATGTATAATTCTGACGGAACAATTACGGTGGGTCAAGCCGAAGGAGGAAGAAAGATTACCCTTTTCCGTTTAAACAGGTTTACACCGACAGATAAAGAGCTGATTCAGGAAATTATGAAGACAGTACACCACGAATTTGTACATACCTTGCATCAGACGATTATGTACCCGGAAGAATTTAAACAGATTACCCCTGCCGGATATACTTCTTCCTGGAATAATGTAGACGAAGAAGAAGCGTTGGGCCTGGGATTTGTCAGCCGCTATGCTTGTAGTGAGGCCGATGAAGATTTTGCCGAAATGATTTCCCGTATCGCCGTATACAGCAAGGACTGGTGGGAAGAGAGAATCACTAAGGCCCATGAAATGTATGTCAGCGCTTCCCCCGGTCAATACGCTTATGATCCTGCTGAGGCAATGAGACAAAAGGAGACAATTGTTATCAATTATTTGAAAAATATCTGGGGGATCGATTTTTATGATCATGATGGGGAAAAAGGATTGGTGACGTTGGTACAGGAAGCTTTGAACCGGGTGTTAAATGAAGAGTATGAATTGTAAATTCGGAATGGATATGAAAAAATATATATTTATGCTATTATCTGTTTTATTACTGGGATGTGATAAAATGGAAGACAATGTGTTTTCGGAGGATCCTGATAATCGTTTGAAAAAGACAGAAGAAGAATACCGGCAGACGATATTGGCTGCTCCGAATGGATGGTTCCTGGCTATAAATACAAAAAATAACGGAGCCTATCGATTCTGGATGTCTTTTACGGAAGAGGGAAAAGTGGCTATGTTAGCCGATATGGATGCTACATTGAACAATGTGGGAGAGACTTCCCTGGTCCCTTCTGAATCTACCTGGCAATTAAAAGCTTTACTGGCCCCTTCTTTACTCTTTGAAACGTATAGCTATCTGCATATTTTGGCAGATCCGGATAATGGTGTGAACGGAGGAACAAAAGGAGAAGGCTTTGGATCGGATTTTGAATTCCGGATTGTCAGTGAAGATAACGGAGGATTAAATCTGAAAGGAAATTTCAATAATTGTTTGGCCCGTATGGATCCGGCTACCCCTGAAGAAGCCATAAAAGCTTCGGAAGGAGGACTGAAGGCTGTGTTGGAAAAACATGCCGCTTATCTGGAAGCTGTCCGCTTTCCCGTCATTGAAGTAGGAAAGACAAGATATCTGATTAAACCCAATACCCGTAAGACCGATTTTGCCTATATGGATGGAGAAAATAATCTGGTAGAAAAAACGGTAGGTTCTTATTTGGATTTTAATACGCTTACACAAGATGCTTTGGCCGGCAATGTTTATTTCTTTGAACCTGTTGTACTCGATGGAATGACTTTCAACGGATTGAAATGGAAAGGCGAAAGTTATCAGGTGGAAGTCGGAGGACAAACTTATGATGTTTTTGATAATAAGGTACCTCCTTATCCTCTGCATTTCGGGTACAATCAGACATTCAGTCAATTGTATGTGAATGCAAATACCATGCAGGGAACCCTGACTGATCCTTTTATGAGTGATCTCTATACACCGGCCTATAAACGTTTGGGCGGAAAAAACCGCTATATTCAGGAAATGTATTGTAAATTTGTGATGGACGCTCTGAGCGGTAAACCAATTATGGAATTCGGAGTAACCTATGAGAATAAGAGCAGTGGGAAAACTTTTACAGCCAAATGGCGTTATCCGTATGAAATAAATGAAGATGGTACCCTTACTTTTACCGACCGGGAACAGACTGGGTCTACCAATGAATTTATTTATGAAGAATATATGTATGAATTACCGGATTTTTTCTGCGGTTTGGAATATTCTAATTATAAGGATGCCGATAATTGGAGTCAGGTGGTAAAATCGAAAATTATTCCTCATACTTTTAAAATCGATTGGGCCGAGAATAATACTCCAGGATTGAGTGGAAATATCGGCGGACTTTTCCGGGTAGAACAGGAAAAACTGTTTATTGCAGGACAATTGAAACAGTAATTTATATTAAAGCGATAAGTTATGAAATATATAAAGTTTTTAGGACTATTATGGATAGTCGGTTTTTGGGGAGTTTTGTCTTCCTGTTCAGACGACGATGAAATTCAAGGACCATTGGTTATACAAACAGGATTATTGAAAAATGTTACGTACTCTACGGCTGTATGCGGGGGAATTATTTCCGGAGGAGAAGGTATCGGGGAACGCGGGGTCTGCTGGAGCACAACGGAACATCCGACAGTGACAGATCAACATACGACAGACGGAAAAGGCAGAGGTGAATTTTTAAGTGAAATTGGCGGCTTGCAGGAAGGTACTCTCTATTATGTGAGGGCTTATGCTTATACGAGTGAAGGTGTACAATACGGGGACGAAAAATGGTGTATGACTTTGGCACAAGGACGTCCTACTATAGCTATGATTTCCGTTAGCGATATAAAAGAAACCTCTGCGGTAGTGAAAGCGGAAGTATTTACAGACGGAGGCGTGGAAATTACGGAACGGGGGATTGTTTATGCTTTAAAGACAGCAGTAGAAGGAGAACTGACCCTTGAGAATGCGACAAAGGTAATAGTGGAAGGAAAGGTTGGGGCTTTGAAATGTGCCTTGGAAGGCCTGACTGACCATTCGGAATACATCTGCCGTGCTTTTGTTTCTTATGCCCAGGGAACAGTGTATGCGCAGCCTTTGTATTTTACTACGGAAATGTTTCCTAGTCCGGCAGTGGAAATTGTAAATATAGACGATATTCAGGGGGAATCTTTCCGGGTAACTGTAAAAGCTGTTTCCGGCACTCCCTTACCTATACTGGAATATGGTTTTGTATATGGAGAAAATGCTGTTCCCACTTTGGAAAATACTAAAGTAGCCTTAGGAGACGGAGACGGAGAGAAGAGTTATAAACTGGAAGGATTGGAACAAGGAGTTATTTATCAGGTACGTCCGTATGCCATGAACAAAAACGGCGTAGTTTTCGGTGAGATTCGAAGTGCAGTAACTTTGAGTTATAAAGCCATTATCGCTACACAGCTTTCAGCTCACATTACAGCCCACCGGGCTTATGCGGGAGGAGAAATAACGAGTACCGGTCTGTTGAATGCGCCTATTACCGAAGCCGGTATTTGCTGGAGTACTTCGCATAATCCGGTGATTACAGGAAATAAGTTGGCTGTAGAAGGAGTGGATGGAGAGCATCTGAAATTTGAACCCGTTCAATTGTTCCCTTTGAACCCGAATACTACTTATTATGTGAGAGCTTATGTTACGAATGAATACGGTACTGCTTACGGGGAAGAGGAGACTTTTAAAACCCGCCAACCGGTGGCCGACTACTTCAAAGCAGAAGCGAGCACAGACGAAAATCCTCTATTTAATGCTTTAAATTTGACGTCAGATTTCCTGGACGAAAAGGCTTCCGCCGATCAGGTTGAAGCTTATAATAAGTTGGTACCGATTCTGACTTCTTATGGAAAACGGATATTGAAAGCTTATCGGATTAGTTTGGGAACAAATGAAACCAAAGAACTTTCTTATATTTATACTTCTCTTGAATATGAGAATTCTTCTGCTAAAGCCTATAGTGCAATCTGGCGTTCTCAACTGACCGTAGATGCAAATTATCAGTATACCGTTTCACATCACGCTATTAATACCGGAAATAACAATGCTTCCAATATCATTAATAGTGCCGGGAAGAACGGGCAGACGGAAGATTTGGAGCGTAGTATGAATTATTTAACGGAAGGTCCGTTCGTAATAGATTGGGATACTGAAAGTTCGACTACCTTTAATAGTGCTTTTTATATTATTCCAGTAAATGCTCCTGAAAAATATAAACGTATGGAAGTATACCGTAATTCAAAGATTATTGTTTACGACCCCTGGTGGTGATTTCTTTTTGGGTGAGCATGAAAATACTCCGGTTTCAACCGGAGTATTTTTATTTTTAGGAATGTGACCGGTCTGAAAAAATGCAAAGGGATATGATTTTCTTCCGCTTTTTTCCGGTACTGAATGCTGGGATTGGTATAAATTTGGAGGGATGTCCTCCAGTTAAACGAGGTTTGTATTTCTAAGCCGGTAGCCGCGCGGGCACGGTTTCAATAGTCATTTGCTTTGTAATAATGCGGTTGTAAAATTGAACAGGAACGCTATGTTTTCTACCCTTTTGGTAATGGAAAGCTTAAATTATAACTGCGCTATAGCAGGGACGTATCCTTTTGTCAAAATATGGTAATTGTCTGTAGCATTACGTTGGTTATAAGTGATGTGTAGTAATTGTGCATTAAATAAAGTTAAGGAAGGGAACAATTTCGCCTGAAGAGAGTTTAATGGATAAAACGCAAGTTGAAACAATTCGTAAAGCCTGTTTGAAGGGCGAAAGAATATTTTAATCAATTACCCTGAGGGAGTAAAATGGTCAGGAGGGAAAAACGGGCATTTAAAACAAGAAATATGGAGAAGACATTTTTAAACTATCCGGATTGGCAGGATACAGCAGATACGATACATTTATTTTTACAGGTGGCAGGAAAAGTAAAAGTCGAGAGATGTGCCCCCCGTCCGGAATGGGAACATGTATTGCTTTATTTATTACCGGATGGATTGACAACCGGTTTAATTCCGGGAGATAATTCCCCTTTCTCCGTATTTTTTGATTTTCGTCAACATCAGGTTGAATTCCGGAATGGGGAAGGGAAAAGGGTGGATATTCCTTTAGAAGATGGGCTGAGTGTTGCCGATTTTTATAAACAATTTAATAACGCTTTGGAGCAATTGGGATCCCCTACGCCTCTTTGTGTAAAAGCCCAGCAATTTTACGAACCTGTCGATCTGGATAAAGACGAGAAACATCATACCTATGATAAAATAGCAATCCGGAAATGGCTTCAAAGTCTTTTTTTCGCTTACAAAGCCATGTCTCTTTACTTAGCCCCTTTTCATGGAAAAATTCACTATCCGGCCTATTATTTTGGAAGAATGGATCTGAGTTGCATGGTATTTAACGGAGAGTTAGTGGCAAACCCTTCGGGAAATAAAATTATGAACAAAGCCTTAGACGAAGGGATGTATGCTTGCGGATTCTGGCCGGGAGATATCAGTTCACCTCAGGCTGCTTTTTACGCCCTGCCTTATCCGTTTATTGAAGATTTAAAAGATAATACAGCCTTGCTACAACCGGATAAAGCTATTTTCAAACCGGATAAAAAAGAATTTTTCCTGGCTTTAGAAGACGCATTCTCTTATCCCAATCCGGAAAAAGCCGTTGTCAGTTTTTTTAAATCAGGTTTTGATACATTACAACAAATACAACCTTGGAGGAACCTGAATTTTGTGAGTAAACAGTAAAAGGAATTAATATTTTAATGATAAACACCTCTGAAAAATGTTTTTCTTTTCCAGAGGTGTAAAATTATGTTATTGATGAAGAACGACATATTAATTTTCTTCAGCACACTCAGAAGAATAGGGATTACAGTTTGTATTCACGGAACAGATAGCTGTATCTCCGCAAAGAGTAGTAACACAAGCAGAGGATAAATCACAGAGGTCAATAGATATACAGTGATCTTCGCTAGGGGGTAGGCCTGGCTCCCCCTCATCCCCTTTTCCCCCTCTTAACTTCATCATTGCATCTTCGTTTAAAGGAATGATGATTTCTTTTTTTAATTCTAATTTTTTCATGCAATTGATGTTAGATTATTTTCGTTAATTTGCTGTTGTAAAGAAATAGATTAATAATCCGTATCTTCACAATCATGGATAGTTTCTTCACAATTTGCTGCGCTTAAACATGTTATTGTATCCTCGTCACAGATTCCGGTAGCTATACAATCCCCGGATTCACACCAGCGATCTGTTTCACAAATATTTAAAGTTTCTCTAATATCATCATCTCCGTTTTCACCGTTTCTTCCTCCAAACAGTTTATGCATTGCGTTTCTGTTCA